>DATHGS010000301.1:0-2632 GCA_035490155.1 Candidatus Methylomirabilota bacterium
ACCGTCGCACCGCGCTGGGTGGAGCTCAGCCCGTGGGCTCGGCCCCGAACGTCGCGAGCGCCTCGCTCGAGGGAACGAAGTAATACGCGCCGGTCACGGCGTGGGCGAAGTCGGTCAGTCGGTCGCGGGGTCCGCCGCGGCGGGCGGTCATGCTCTCGAGCATCGCGTCGAGCCTCTCGCGATCACGGCTGAAGCCCACGAAGATCGTGCCGTGCCGGGTGAGCGTTCCGTAGCCGATGTTCCGTCGAAAGATCCGGCCGAACTGGTCCTGGTCCGTCCGGGCGACGTGCGATGTCTCGGGCTTCGGGTCGAGCTCGTCGCCCAGGAGCTTCGTCCGTCCGATCACGTCCTCTTGCTCGGCAACCGGGAGGGCCTCCCACTTGTCGGCGTCGTGCTCCCACTGCTGGAGCAGCAAGACACTGCCGCCTTCGCCGGGTGAGCCGGCCTCCACGATCGCGGCGTCCGTCGCGTCGACGAGCGTCGGGTGCTCGGTGCCATCGATGAAGCCGGTCAGATCGAGGTCCTGGTGGTAGGGCCAGCCGACGATCTCGTTGGCAAGGATTGCGTGCGTCGCCAGGGCCGAGACCACGCCTCGTGACACGTCGAACACGACGTCGTACGACGCGCCGGCCAGCCAGACGACGATGTCGTGCTGCGTCGCCGGGAGGGTATATCCGTCGGCGCCGACTATGGGCTCGCCGAACCCCCTCAGTTTCGGCGGGGAGGCGTCCGGCGCGAGCGTCGCCCAGAGCTCGGGGCGAAAGCCGGCGACGATGTTGACGCCGCCGATCGTCGTCCGCGGTTCGCGGAGGCCCGCGACGAGCCGGACCAGCTCGCCCGCGTCTGCGCCCGGGCGCGTGTCGAGCTCGAGGTGCGCATGGGACATCGTGCCGAGCGCGAAGATGCCCGTCTGAGGCGTCGCCACGACCGAAGCATACGCATCGGTCAAACGCCGCGGAGCGCGTCGTGGCGCGCCCGCGAATCGGGACAGCCGCGACAGCTGCTACGCGGCGCCGAGCGGATGGACCGGGCTCACCGGGAGATCCTTTCGATGGGGCTGTCCGTGTGGGCCTCCGCGCGTGACCGCGCTCGGTTGAGGGCAGCGGCCAGTGCAGCCCGATCGCGTCGGACGGGGATCGCCGTCGGGGTGAGCTTGCCGGCCACGAGGAGGCGAAGATCGAGCGAATCGGAGAGATCCGTCGGAGCTGGTCCGGTCACTGGGTCGATGTGGTGAAGGCGGTTGTCCATCTGGGTGGTCCTCTCCTGCAAGTGGTTCGATATCAAGATAATCCACATAAAGACACCTTGTCAAGAGTCTTGATGTCGAGTAATGTTTGGTCATGGATGAGATCGATCGAATCGTGGCCGAGTGGAACGAGGTGCGACCGGACCTCGACGTGTCGCCGACCCACACGCTCCAGCGGATCACGCGGCTGGGCCTGCTCCAGGCCGCGAGCTTTGCCCGGGTCTTCGCGCCCCACGGCGTCTCGTTCGGCGAGTACCTCGTCCTGGCCGCCCTTCGACGCGCGGGCCCGCCCTACCGGATGAACCCGACCAAGCTGTTCAACTCGGTGATCCTGTCGTCGGGCGCGATGACGAACCGCCTCGACGGACTCGAGGGGATGGGCCTGGTCGAGCGCCTACCCGATCCCACGGACCGGCGCGGTCGTCTCGTCGGGTTGACCGGCAAGGGCCGCGAGCTCGTCGACTCGGCGGTTGCCGACCACCTCGAGAACGAGGAGCGGTTGCTGGGCGCCCTCGACGCCGACGAGCGCGATCAGCTCGCAGGACTACTCCGCAAGCTCTTGCTGTCCGAGCCATTCCGCACGCTGGACCCCGCAGCGGAGGTAACCGACCGACCGCGCGCCGCACGGGGCAGGCGGAGGTCGCGGTCGACAACCTGATCCCTTAGGAATCGATAGGGGCCTCTTGAAGTCGGCCCATCGCTTCGAGGATTGGAGCGAAGGCGAAGACGCCCTCGAGGTTGTTCGGTCGCAGCTGGATCTGGAGCTCGTCGATCCCGAGCTCTGCGTACTCCTGGAGCGCCGCCGCTAGCTCGGCCGGCTCGCCGCGTAGCTCGCGCTCCTCGGGCGGCTCCTCGCGAGACGGCGGCAAGACCCGGACGAGCGCCTCGGCGGACTTCGTCAGCGTCGATGAGTCGCGGCCGGCCGCGCGGCAGGCGTCGTCGACCGCGGGAAGCATCGCCGCGGTCTCGCCGGCGAGGTGGAGGCCGTAGTTCCAGTGATCGGCGAGCTCGGCGGTCAGCCGGAGCATCCGCGGTCCCTCCGCCCCGACCATGATCGGCAGGCCGCCCGGCCGCGGCCCTCGCGGTGCGAGGCGGGCGTGACGAGCCTGGGCCATGGCTCCCGCGTGGTCGGCGACGCCGGTCCGCAGCATCGAGCTGATGATCCGGAGCGAGTCCTCGAACCGGTCGAATCGATCCGCGAACGGAAATCCGTACGTCTCGAACTCGACCTTGTTCCAGCCCGCCCCCAGGCCGAGGACCAGCCGGCCGCCGCTCACCTCGTCGAGCGTTTCGGCCATCTTCGCGACCAGGGCAGGGTTCCGAAATGGCGTGCAGAGCACGTACGTCCCGAGGGTCACCCGTTCGGTCGACGCGGCCAGCGCGGAC
>DATHGS010000302.1:0-3331 GCA_035490155.1 Candidatus Methylomirabilota bacterium
GGGCGAGCCGGGTCTATTGGCTGACGCAGGAGACGAACGCGACCGCGCGCGCTCTATACGACACCCTGGCTGACCGACCTGGCTTCATCCAGTACCGCCACGTGTTCTGAACCGGCGACGATCTCGTCCAGGCTCTCCGAAGCTCAAGCGAGACGCGTGGGCGTTAGCCGGATCGATCCACTCCCCCTTCATCCGCCTGTGCCGAGGCTTCGACCGCCTCGACGATCCGGTCACACTCGAGCCCGGCCACAATCACCGCCTCGCGGAGTACATCGGCCGACGTTGCCTCGAACAGGTGAAGGAGCGTTTCGTCACCGGGCAGGAAGGTGGTCCGGACATACTGGATTCCCGCGCGCGTTTTGGCGACACGTTGCGCCCGTTCGCGCTGCTGCGGCACGACGCCGCCGGCCGAATACGACTCAACGATATAGGTCGGCATCTCGTTGCCTCACGTGAGCGAGCCCAGGGCCTCGAACGGGCGGACCCACAGCAGACGGCGGGTCCGCCCGACGATGGCCGAATGGGCGTGGAGGGCTATGTGTTGACGCGAGGTCCCAGCCAGCAGGTCATGCCGTATGGGTTGTTCGTGTTGAACAACAGGACCTGATCGTCCTTATGGCCCTGGTCGACGGCCCGCGCGTCGACCGACTCGGCATCGAACGGGGCGTCCTGCCCGACCTGGCATATGACCGTGTAGTACGAGTCCGCCCGCGGGGTCGCGGCCGCGACAACGCCTGCGGACCCGATGAGCAACGCTGCGGCGAGCGGGAGAGTTGCGAACCGCTTCATGTGGAGGCTCCTTTCGTCTGCTGGATGTCTGCTCATTTCAGTCATGACCGTAGGCGGACGATGCCGTGGAGGAACCTCCCGGACGGGGGTGATTAACTGACCGACAGCACCAATCCGGGCCCGCGACTCTGGAGCGGCGAAACGGGTATCAGCGCTCGGGGGACCGGCCCATCGTCGCTGCGAGCTCCGTTCTCGAACGGACGCCCAGCTTCTGATAGATCCGCTTGAGGCTGGCCTGGACCGTGCTCGCGCTGATGAACAGCACGCTCGCAACCTCCTGGTTCGTCTGCCCACGTGCCACCAGTGAGGCGATGCTCGTTTCGGTTTCGGTGAGCTCGAACGGCGACCGCGGTCGACCCCCGATGCGCTTCGACTCCGCCAGCGCCCGTTCCGCCCACAAGCGCGCGCCCAGCTCGGCGAACATGGCGTGTGCCCGCTCGAGGGCCTCGCGGGCGGGGCGCTTCTGTTTCGCTCGTCGAAGGATCAGGCCCAGGACGAGCAGCGACCGAGCCGACTCGAACGGCTGGGACGCCCGCTCGAAGTACTCGAGCGAGCGCTTCGCGGCGCTCTCGGCGTCCGCCAGGTCACCAGCCGCCGATGCGATGAGTGCCCGGCCGCGAGCCGCCGCACCGGAGCCCCAGGCTCGATCCCGCCGGACAACCTGCGCCTCAAAGCGACTGATAAGTCGTTCGGCTTCCTCGAGCCGCCCAAGCGCCACCAGGACCTCGATGAGGTCCGGCACGCACGGGATGATCGCCGGCTCGATCGCGTTCAATCGCTCCAGATACCGCACAGCCAGCTCGAGATGCAGCCGCGCCGCCTCGAAGTCCTGGAGCGACAGGCCGAGGAAACCCAGGACGGCGTGGTTCCAGGCGGCGTTGAAACGATCGCCGTTTTCCTCGGCGAGGCGCACCCCGGTGGTTGCCATCCGACGCGCGTCGTCAACAAGGCCGATGCCAGCGGCCGCCCAGGCCTGGTTGAACAGGACGACGTGGCTCTGCGTCGCGGTCTGACCAGACTCCTCGATGATCTCCATCGCCTCGCCGGCGTAGCCCGCGGCGAGTTGCCACCGCCCCGCCCGGCATTCGAGCTCGGCCAGATAGCAGAGGACCTCCTGGCGAACGGTGTACATCGCGTGCTGTTCGTATTCATCTAGCTCGTGTTCGAAGACGGCGCGAGCTTCAGTGAGGCGCCCCGACCACATGTGCTCCAATCCCTGGATGGATCGCGGAGTTGTGTAGACCGCGCCCTCGGTCCAGGACGACTGCGCCATGGAGAGGTCCTGGAGGTCGATGGCCTCCGACATCAAAGCCGGGTCGGGGCGCCCCCGGAGGAACTCGATGAATGAGAGCGTCGCGAGGGCGTCCGCTCGCACGGCCGGATCGACTGCGGGAGACGCCCAGTTGGCCGACTCGCGTGCGTGCCTCGATGCTTCGCCCAGGTCACCGAGGTAGAAGGCCACCCAGGTCAGCGCATTGTGGATCCCGCTGCGTAGTCCGGCGTCATCGCCCGCCTCGGCGAGCGCCTGGGTGGATGGCGCCCGGACACCATCGATCAGGTTCATCCAGCTCATCGACGCCAGTCGGTAGAGCATCTCGGCGCGCTCGACCCCTGGCGGGCATGATGCGATCGCGTCTCGCAAGAGCCGGTGGGCGCGAGGCGCGTCGCCAGCATCGAAGTGGTACTCGGCGGCCCCGAGCTGCCGTCGCCGCAGATCCTCATCATCAGACGACGGGGTCATCTCGCTCGCAAGGTCCGCGAGCTCGGCGGCGGCGTCCGGGGCTCCGCGCATGCGCGCATGTCGCGCCGCCTGATCGAGCGCGATCGCCAGATCCGGATCAGGACCCTGCGTCCCGAGTGCGAGATGGCGGGCGCGTTCCTCAGGGTCGACCACGAGCGCCGCCAGCCGCACGTGCAGGGCGCGACGCTCCTGCGCCGAGGCGTTGAGGTAGATGGTCGACCCGAGCAACGGGTGCGAGAAGCGCACGCGTCCGTCGGCACGTTCGATGATTCCCATCGCCTCCGCTCGCGCCAGGCCGGCCAGCGACCGATCGCTCGACCCGGCGATCTTCTGAACGAGGTCCCACGTCGGATGCGACGTTGCCGCGACGGCCAGCAGCGGCTGGTGAGCCGAGCGCGGCACGGCCGCCAGCCGAGCCGACAGGACGTTCTGCAGATCGTCAGGCACCGACCAAACGCGGCCCCGATCGGCTGGAGTGCCGTCGCGGACGGCCGCCCGGGCGATCTCGAGAGCGAACAGCGGGTTCCCGTCGGTGACCTGGTGAATACGGACCACATAGGGGCGCGACAGCGGTTGACTGGTCCGCTCCCGAAGGATCCGCCCGAGCACCCCAACCGACAACGACCCGACTGTCAGGTGCGTGGTTTCTACGAGGACGCGATCGATGTCGATCGGATCGCCCTTCGAGCCCGATCCGAGCCTGACCGACACGAGCACGCCGATCGGCTCGGCCGCGAGCCGTCGCAGGACGAACGACAGGACGCGGAGCGACGGCCGGTCGAGCCACTGGATGTCGTCGAT
>DATHGS010000303.1:0-4060 GCA_035490155.1 Candidatus Methylomirabilota bacterium
CGTCCCCGATGCCAGGGCCTCGATCATCACGAGACCGAACGGCTCGTCCCACTCGATCGGGAACAGGAGCGCGTCTGCCCCGGAGAGCAGCCGCCGCTTGGTGTCGGCGTCCGCCTCGCCGACATAGCGGATCCGGTCGCCGTCGATTGCCGGCTCGATGTCGCGCGTGAAGTGCTCGACATCGGCCGTGTCGACCTTTCCCGCGAGAACGAGCCGGTGACCCGCCAGGCGGGCTGCCTCGATCGCCCGCATCGCACCCTTGTCCGGCATGAACCGCCCGAGAAAGAGCAGATAACCTTCCGGCCGCCCGCCGAAGGAAAAGCTCTCGACATCGATCCCGTGGTGGATCGGCGGCAGTCCGCCGCGGCTCGGAAAGGTGGCGGCACTCGCTGCCGAGACCGCATGGTGCGCCCACGGGTAGGCGTCCCAGATCGGCTGAGTCTGCGGCACGAACGGATTGTGGTTGGTCGTCAGGACGGGGGTTCGCGACGCCGCCGCGAGGACGAGGCCCTCGACCCCGGCGTGGTTGTGGACCATGTCGAACTCGCCTGCGGCCGCGGCCAAGAAACACGCCTGGGCGTTGGCGAGCTGGAGATATTCGGCATGGCGCAGGCCGTCGGTGACGTCGCCATACCGAACGGGCATGGGGGTGACGCTTCGCAACGCCGCCGCCGTCACGGAGTCACCGCTCGCGAAGAGGGTGACGTCGTGGCCACGCCTGACCAGCTCTTCGGTCAGAAGGTGAACGATGAGCTCGGTGCCGCCGTAAGCGGCCGGCGGGACGCGTTCATACGTAGGTGCAAGCTGGGCGATACGCAAAGGTTCCTCCCCTGTGGCGCCCGATTCTACCCGTCCTGCTACGCTCCGCCGCGATGACCGATCTCCGCCGCCCGACCGATGTCCGGCCGGCGCCACGCGACATCCGGCCGGAGCCGTCGGGGCCCAGGGTCGGACCAGTCATGATCACCCCGACCGGCGTCGTGTTCGTGATCGCCCTCATCGGCTCGATCCTGTACCTCGCCTATGCGATCACGGTGCGCGACGCGTCGCAGATCCCGCTGCTGGCCTCCGGAGCGGCCGTCCTCGGATTCGTCTTTGGTGCGTTCTCGATCATCGGTCTGGTCGCCACCTGGCGATCGAGCCTCCACGGCCGGGACGGGCGAGCCTTCGGCCACGCGCTCGTCGGCGGGATCTCGTTCCTCGTCGCCGCCGGTTGCTTTGCCGCGGCGATCATCCTCGGGATCCTGGCGCGCGCGCCCTAGTTGCGCGGCGTGGTAGCCGGCCATAGCGTGCGGCTATAGCGCGCCCGCGGCGGAGCGCCCGGGAACCCTTTGATACACTCGCCGACGCTCGCTGCCCTCATCGTCTAGAGGCCTAGGACGCCACCCTTTCAAGGTGGAGATCAGGGGTTCGAATCCCCTTGGGGGCACTCCCGCTGCTTTTCGACGAGCGGACGGGGGGCTGGTACCCACTCGATTGCATTGATGACGGGCGGACCAGGTTGGGCCGCCAGATGGTTCCCTATCCGATTACGAGGGCCAGCTTGCCCTTTACGTGCCGCGTCGCCTGCAGCTCGAGCGCGGCGCCGACGTCTTCGAATGAGAACGTCTGGAGGGCGGGAATCCTGATCTCGCCATCGGCGATTCGAGCCGCGATCTCCGTGAAGCGGTGTTCGGCGAGCATCCGGTTCGCCAGGATCCCCTGTACACCGCGCGCCGCCAGGCCTTCCACATCGGGCGGCATGATGGCAGAGACGACCCGCCCGCCGGAGTGGACGAGCTCGGCGAAACCGGACGATAGCTCCGGGATCCCGGCGAGGTCGATCAACACGTCGATACCGTCCGGGTAACGCTCGCGCACCGCTTCGACCGGATCGGTCGGGGCGTAGTCGATCACATCTGCCGCACCGAGCGAGCGGGCGTAGTCGGCGTAATCACCACGGGTTACCGCGATCACGTGCACGCCGGCTTTTGTCGCCAATTGGGTGGCATAGCTGCCGACGCCCCCTGTCGCTCCAAGGAGTACCAGGCGATCACCGGGACCGGCCGCGGCCGCATCCATTGCGGCGGCTGCGGTCAGCGCGCCATGTGCGATGACGGCCGCTTGCTCGTGACTTAGCGAGCTCGGTTTGGATTTGATGCCACCGACGGGCAAAGCGACGCGTTCTGCCCAGGTGCCAAGCCCCATGACCGGGCGTTTGACGAACCCAAAGACCTCGTCGCCCTCTCGGAAGCCGTCGGCGCCATCCCCGACTCGCACTACCACGCCCGAGGCATCGATGCCCGGGACGAGTGGGAACTTGTGCTCGAGATAGTCCTTGAGCATCCCGGCCATGACCGCGAGATCGGTTGTGCTAACTCCCGCGGCTCTAACCTCAACCAGCACCTCCCCCTCGCCTGGAACCGGCTCCGGCAAGTCCCGGATGCTGCCTGCCTGTCCGAATCCATCGATCGCGAACGCGCGCATCCTTGCCTCCTCATGCCCCGGCCAGACGGATGTTCTTGTTAATCGAGTATCTAACACGCGGCCGTCATTAGCGCGTCCGTCACATCGTCAGCCCAGAGCGAAATCGGGCCGATGGCTGAATAGGCAGTCGACCCTGGGAGTGCGCAGTCACGAGTTTGCTGCCTTCAGCCGCTGGTCCGCGCCGACCACCTGGACGACTATCCGGCACTGGAGCCGCTCGAGCCTCGTCGCGGTCCCCTGATTTACGTAGAGAGATGACACCAAACGATGGTGACGTGCGCCCCCTTCACGCCTATTGACCGATCAGCCGGGTACCCCGATATCTAATCGATCAAACACCGCTCCGGGGGGATCAAGATGACTGACGGAACACGGGCCCGCGGGCAACTCCTCTATCCGCTCGTGTACGTGGCGAGTCTGACCCTGGTGGCGCTGAGCTCGATTTCCCTCGCGGCGCTCGGGCACGGCCACGTCATCAACGCCGCCATGGACGTCGCACTCGGCGACGATCAGGCCATTGTTCGAGGGTTTGTCGAGTCGAATCTGACCTCAGCCGACCTCGAAGGTGGCCTGGTCCTGGCCGACCGGCGGCTGATGCTCGAGCCGCTTCTTGCCGATCTCGTCCGTCGGCACGGCTACCGGGACGTGGCGATCGTCTTGCCTCGACCGAGCGGCGCGCTCGCGGCGAGCTCCGACGGCGGATCGGCTGTCGCTGTCACCGATGGCACGATCGATGCTCTCTCGGGTGGCCACCCGAACAGCCAGGTCGTGCCGGGGGACGCCATTGGCGCTTCGCAACCCAGCCTCACCGAGGCTATCCCGGTCGTTCAGGGCGCCAACGTGCGCCTGGTGTTCCAGATTCGGCGTGACGCGACGCCGATCCTCGTTCGCGCGGACGAGGCACTTCGCGACGTCGTGATCGTGACCCTGTCGGCCGCCGTCGTCCTGGCGGCGCTCCTCTACACCATCTTTCGGGCGGCCAACAGCCGCTTGCGAAAGCAGGAGGCACAGCTGGCGGACAGCCGACAACGAGATCCGCTCACTGGCCTGCTGAATCACGGGGCGGCGGTTGCTGCGCTGACCGAGCTCGTGGAGGTGGCCCGCGGCGACGACACGTCGATCGGCATCGCCCTCGTCGATATCGATAATTTCCGCCTCCTGAATGATGTCCATGGCTCCTCCGTCGGGGATCAGGCCCTGTTGACCGTCGCGGATGCACTCCAACCCGATGCCGAGGGCTGGATCGTCCTGGCCCGCTTCGGTCCTGACGAGTTCATGGCGATCGCGCCCACTGCCGTGGCGCGCGACCTGCCCGCCGCGGCTCAGCGCGTCCGAAGCCGGCTCGAGTCCAGCCACGTCGCTCTTCTGGGGTCGGACCCTCTGCCAGTGACCGTCAGTGTCGGGATCGCCTATTTTCCGTTCCATGCCGGCAGCGTCACCGAGCTCATCTCCGCCGCGACGACGGCGCTGGCCGAAGCGAAAGCGAGTGGCGGCAATGAAGTCTCCATCGCTGACGCCTGGACGAGCGAACCCAGGGCGCCCCACTCGACCTTTGACGTCCTCCAGGGCCTCGTCCTCGCCATCGACCGTAAGG
>DATHGS010000304.1:0-6842 GCA_035490155.1 Candidatus Methylomirabilota bacterium
CGACCGGATGGTCCGCGACGGACTCGTCACCCGTGCCCCTGATCCGGATGACGGACGCCTGAGCCGGATCTACCTCACGGAGCGGGCGCGGTCCCTCCGCGACGAGCTGGTCCCACTCGCGGCGGCCGTCAACGGGGAGATTCTGAGCGGGCTCACCGCCAACGAGGCGCAAACACTGCGAAGGCTGCTGGCCAAACTGGCAAGCAACGGCGGATCGGCGCCCTCGAACGTTTCTGCTAGGAGCTGAAGCAGCACCATGCGGGAGCGATCAAACCTAGGCCGCGGCGACATCGCTCCAGCGTGAACGTCGAACCTGACGCCGAGTCTGGTGACCGACCGGCCTGACGAGTCAAGTGACCGACGGGGAACGAGTGAGGTGCCCACGAGCCTTTGGAATGCCTCCACGCTGGTGGGCGATTCCGTCCTCGAACCACAGGATCTGGTGGTCTGATCAGAACGTTGCTAGCAGATGGTGTGGTGTTGGCTGGCGAGGAAGGATTCGAACCTTCGATCTCCTGATCCAGAGTCAAACGCCGGATTCGGGTCTCACGAACCATCGCGTGAGCGTGGAGGACAGCAATCTCTGTCCGATTCCGGGATGAGTCAAGCGCATATCCCGGCACTAGTTAGGCGCGCATCGTAGTCCGCTAGAGAGTCAAGCGCCATTCTGCGGGGCCGACGCCGCCGGCTGCTATCGCAAGCGATCCGCGCCGAATTGATCGAGCGTAGAGGCGGCGTCCATCGACCCCTCGCCGCCTGAGTTCTTGGCCGAATCTAGGATCTGTCGGTCCGAGTCAGGCGCCCGCTCGATGACGTCCACGGCCGTGGTCACGCGAGCCCAGGCGTCCGGATCGAAAAGGCAACGCTTCGAGCTCGGCGCGACCGAGAACTCAAGCGCTCAGCCCATTTTCTCATCGCAGTTTGGACGAGCGACGGCTCATTGGACCCAGAGCTGGTCGAGCACGATCTGATACACGGGATGGTGCTCGTAGTTGCCGACGCGCTCCGACACGAACGTGACATCGGTGGGGTTGAAGGCCGCGACCGCAGGGGTGGCGTCGACGATGGCCGCGTCGATCTGTGCCCACAGGTGGTTCGCCGCGAGGGGATCGGTCGCCTCGAGCGCCTCGGCCTTTGTCACGTTTGCGTCGATTGGACGGCTGCAGAAGCCTGCCGGCTGTCCGACATACGGGAACGTAGTTGGGAAATCGGGGCACGTGAAGGTCCCGACGATCTCGTCCGAGCCCGACCGCGTCGAAGACAGGAGCCAGAAGCCGGCCATCTGCACCTTGTCGGGGGAAGCCTCCAGGAAGGTGAAGTACGGGCCGAGCTCGAGCAGCCGCGTCCTCGCCTTGAACCCGAGCTGGTTGAGCAGGGCCGTGAAGTACCGCGCCACCGCGGCATGCTGCGCATCGGCTAACCCCCATACGGTCACCCGCTGACCCTTGACGCCTGCCTGTTCGATGAGCGCCTTGGCCTTCTCCAGGTCTGGACCGAGCCAGCTGCCGTTCGCATTCCGGTCGACGGTGTATGGACAATACGGCTCGTACCCGGTGTATTCCGGGGGGATGACCTGGCACGTGATCCGCGCCCCGAGCAGACCTCCCCAGGCTTGGACGATGGACTGACGATCGGCGGCATAGTTGATCGCCCGCCGCACCCGCAGGTCGTTGAACGGCGGGATGTTCGTGTTCATCATCTCGAACCACGTCTTCTGGGACGGCCCGACGTGAAGCTGGGCGGGCACGCGGATGCGGAGCTGGGCGAGGCGCCCACCTGAAGGCGTGCTTCCGAGCACTACGTCTGCCGCCCCCGACTCCACGAGCGAAGACGGGTCCGCGAGCGACGACACTGTCCAGTCGATGGCGTCAGGGTAGCCGTCGGGTTGCGCGGCCTTGGACCACACGTGGAAGTGCGGGTTCCGGACGAGGTGCTCCTCCCTGCCGGCCTGGTACCGATCAACGATGTATGGCCCGGTCGCGGGCAAGGGCGAATGGCTCTCGGTGAGTGGTGTCCCGGCCGGCACGATGAACCCGGTCGTGATCGCGTCAAGGAACCTGAGGTCGGCCGCCACAAGATGGAAGCTCACGGTGCCGGCCTGATCGTCGAACGTGATCCCTTGCGAGAGGTCGCACGGCGGCTTCGCCCCGCAGGCGCTCGACCCGATGATCTCGGTGTTGCCATACAGACCTGCGCCGAGGGTCGCGGCGTTCCCCGCGATCACCGCCCGCTCGAATGACCCGAGGACGTCGCTCGGTCGGAGCGGCGCACCGTTCGAATACGTGACGCCTGACCGGAGCTGGAACGTCCAGGTCCGACCACCGTCCGGCGATGCCGGGATCGACGATGCGAGGTCGGGCACGAGCGTCTGGCCGTCGGGGCCGCCGACCTTCTTGTACGCGACGAGGGCATCGTTCGTCATGAGCGCGAGCCCAAGAGTCAACCCTTCGACGTACGACGGGTCAGCAGTTTCCGGGAAGTCTCCGGCAGGACTGACGACACTCAAGGTTCCGCCCCGGTGGCTACCCTCGACGGCACGAGCAGTGAACAGCGGTCCCGCGGAGTCGACTACTAGTGACCGGGGGCTGGCGCCGACCGGGAAGCGGCCGATGATCTGGCCCGATGCGGGGTCGAGCTTGACGATCTCGGACGTCGACGGCACGGCAACCCACACTCCGTCGGTGCCGATTCCGATCCCGGTTGGATCGGCGCCCACGGCCTGCGCCGCCGTGACGTTCGCCGTGGTCGTGTCGATTCGGAAGACCGTGCCGCTGCGGCTGTTGACGACCCAGACGGCATCACCCTGCGGTGTCGCCGCGAGCGCCGACGGCCCATTGCCGACGGGTACTCTGGCCCTGACCGCGCCACTCTTGGCATCGACCTGGACGACCAGATTCGAATCGGAGTCCGCGACCCATACCGAGCCGGCGGCGGTCGCGACTCCCAGGGGCGTCGATCCGACGGCGAACGTCTTCGTGGACTCATCGTTCGGGTCGATCCGCGACAGCGTGTGGTCAAGTCGGTTCGTCACCCAGACCCACCGATCGTCGGTGGCGATGCCCGTTGGCGCGGTCCCGACCGGGATCTCGGCAACGACCGCGTTTGTCGTGGGGTCGATCCGCGAGACCGTTCGACCCCCGCTGTTGGCGACCCAGACCGCACCGAAGCCGAACGCGATCCCGGCCGGACTCCCTCCAACGGGGATCCGCTGAAGCACCGTCGAGCCGGAGCCATCGAGACGAGTGACCGCGTCATCGGTTGCGTCGGTGACCCACGCCGAACCGGCACCGAGCGCGATCGCGTCCGGTTGAGTCCCGACCCGGACGCTCGCCACGAGCCTGCCGGTGCCATCCATCCGGCCGACGCTGTCTGTGACCACCACGACAACCGGCGCCCCGGACGCGGGCGTCGACGCTGCCCGCGTCGAGGGGGTCGGCCCGGGCGTCGAACTGACCAGCAGCGATCGCGCCGCGAAGAGCGCTGCGATCAGCACGACGCTCAGGACCGTGACCATTGATACGGGACGGCGAACGGAAGGCCTCAAGGCTCTCCACCGCCGGTGGACGATCCCGGGCGACGAACTGCTCCGCCTCCCCGCGCCCCGGTTGGCACCGACGGCGACACCGCTGCCGGTCGCGATGGCGCGGTCGCCTGCCGCAGCCGTGCGCTCTGGGCCACGCGGGGGATGCACGTTCGCCGGCACGAGCAACATGTCCCCATCCCGGATGCGAGTCGCGAGCTCCTGGAGCTCGTAGCTTGGTTCGACGTCGAGCTCCCGGCGCACGGCCGTCTTGGCATCGCGGTATGCGAGCAACGCCTCCGCCTTCCGGCCGGAGCGCACCAAGGCGACCATGAGGCTCGCCCACAGCTGCTCCCGGAAGGGCGACTCGCTTAGCTCTCGGCGCAGTTCGGGAATCACCCCGTCGTAGTCGGCGAGCGCGAGCCGGATCTGGATGAGCTCGTCGAACGCCGAGGCGCGGAGTTCCCCGAGGCGCTCGATCTCGGCCGTCGCAAGCGGCTCGTCGCCAACCTCGGCGAGGCCAGGCCCACGCCAGAGGGCCAAGGCCTCTTTCAGGAGTCCGAAGGCGCGATGGGGATCCGCTGTCGACGCGACGCGCCCCTGCTCGAGGAGGCCCTCGAAGTTCCGGGCGTCGATGGCCATGGGATCGACGCCCAATCGGTACCCACGGCCATCGGTGACGATGGTCGGCCCGTGCTCGCCGGCGCTCGTGTCGGGCTCGAGGAGCCGCCGCAGCTGAAACATGTGGGACTGCAGCGTCTTGATTGCCGTCGGGGACGCGTCCTCCCCCCACAGGGCCACGATCAGTCGGTCCGTGGAGACCGTCCGGTTCGGCTGAAATGCGAGGATCGCGAGCAGCCTCCGCTGCTTGGCCGGCAGGGCAACGAGGCGGCCGGCAATGGTGACGCGGAGCGGTCCGAGGACACTGATCTCCATGGAGAGGCCAACATACCCGAGCGATCCGGCCGTCGTTCTCGTCCGATCGTCCTGGTCGAGCGCGATTCAACCGTTCTTCCATTGCGATTCCACCACCTCTTGACCGCTGCGTGGTTGCCTGCTCGAGTGGTGGGCCAAGGCCACCTGATATCGGATCGGAGGGGAGTCCGGACAGGCGTCCGGTCAATCGCGACGGCGCGCACCGCCACCCTGAACGCCAGTCGCCGGAAGTTCACGAAGTCCAGGTCTCCCCGGGCGTAGTCGGCCAGGCCGCGCTCGTTGCTCACCGTGCGGCCTGGAGCCCTTCCACGTGATCAGGGCCGTTTTCAAGCGAATTAGGAGCAGACCAATGGACAAGCGACTCAGGTTCGGAGTGCTCATTGCGATCGTTGGCATGAGCACGTTTGGTGGTTCCGTGCTGGCCACGTCGGATGGACAAGATGAACTGGCGGTGGTGCGGCAAGTCACCGCCCAGTTCCATGACATCGGTACGGCGAAAGCTGCTGGCTACGAGCTGGGTTACGTGAACGGGTCCGGGAACCGGATCATCACCGGCTGCATCGCGAACCCCACGGCTGGGGTCATGGGCTACCACTACTTCAACAAGGCATTGATCGACGATCTGGTGGTCGACCCCCAGAAGCCCGAGGGCTTGGTCTACGTATCGGGGCCAGAAGGGCAACTCAAGCTCGTGGCGGTCGAATACGTCGTCCCGGGTGCGAATTCCAACCCGCCCGGGGTATCCGAGCCGCCGACCGTGCTCGGACATCAGATGCACATCCTGGTTCCCGCTGTCGGCTTCTACATCCAGCATTTCTGGGTCTGGAGTCATAACCCGTCGGGGATGTTCGTCGACTGGAATCCCGAACTGACCTGCCCTTAGCCAAGTCGTCCGCCGTCACGCGCCCGGAGATGTGTGAGACGCCGGGCTGAGTTCAGAAATCGGCACGAACGTCCCCTTCGCGCCGATCTCCTCGGCGATCTCGACTCGATCCTGGCGGATCCGCTCAGGGGTTCCGGCCCAGGAGCAGGAAGGCCGGGAAGCGACGTCCCTCGTCCTCGATCTCGATCGAGTCACGTGTCTCGACGTCGACGAAGCCGGCCCTGCGCGCCAGGTCTGCGAGCGCGTCTCGGTCGAAGCCTTGGTGGTGGATGCCCTCGGCCTCCGCGCTGTGGAAGGTGCCATCCTCGGTGTCGAGGTCGGACAGCGCGATCCGCCCACCGGACCTCAGCAGGCGACGGACGGCGGCCAGGGCGGCCGCCGTGTCCTCGATGTGGTGCAGCACGAGGAACGAGACCGCAAGGTCGAACGAGTTACCAGGCGGTGGATCGGCCACGAGGTCGAGCTTGGCGGCGGTCACCTGTGGCAGCTCGGCGGCGGCGAGCTTCTCCGCGATGACGGCCAGCATCCCGTCCGACGGTTCGGCGAGGACGAGCTCGCCGATGTCGTCGATCAGGGCCAGCCCGAGCAGCCCGGTCCCGGCGCCGATGTCGACGACACGGTCGGTCGGGGCCAGGGCGACGTTGGCCCGGATCGCGTCGGCCGCCTCGGCCGCCCGGGCGATCCGCTCCGGAGTGTCCCAATCCTTCGCGCGCTCGTCGAACGTCGCCATGACCGGAATTGTGCCCTACCGGGTCAGGTCGACGCCCGCAGGTTGCGGACGAGCCGGGTAAGCCCGACTACGTCGCGACCGTCGGGTCCGAGGGCGTCGGCGAGGGCCGAGGCCACGAGGACGCCGTCCGCCCCGGCCCGGGCGATCGCCCGGACGTGACCCGGCCGGCTGACCCCGATCCCGACCGCGACTCGCTGAATGGCGCGATGAGTCGGCGTGGGGACGTGCGGCCGCCGGAGGGCCCGAAAACCCGGCGCTGCGGCGAGCTCCTCCGCGACCAACCAGTTGCCAAAGGCCTTCGCACGAACGCCCCGAGAATCAAGCGCAATCGCCGGTGGGCGAAAAGAGTCAGGCGCACAAGTCGGGGTAGAGTCAGGCGCACTTCGCATCTCCGAGCCTCCTTGGAGATGCCGTCCGTCACTCTCAGAACCACATCATCTGGTGGTCCGAACCGATCAGGCCCGACGATGTTGTGGTGTTGGCTGGCGAGGAAGGATTCGAACCTTCGATCTCCTGATCCAGAGTCAGGCGACGTGAATCCGGTTTGCGAGCCAATCTTCGAGCTCAGCTGGGCGCCTCACGCCGTCTGAATCCGGGAGTGTCAGGCGAACATTCCCAGAAGAGTCACGCGAACTAGCGGATTCGCCCATGAGTCAAGCGAAGTCGCCGCGCTCGAACATTGTACCCGCAGGCCTCCATATCCGACTGGAACCCTTCGACCCGCGCGGGTCGGACCTGAGGCTGTAGGAGGGTCCGATTCAGCCGCGATGAAA
>DATHGS010000305.1:0-2744 GCA_035490155.1 Candidatus Methylomirabilota bacterium
GCCCTCGCGCTGGAGATGCTCGAGTTCCCGGGCGGGGTGATGGGCATGGCCCTGAACCTCGAGGAGGAGACCGTCGGCGCGGTCATCCTCGGCGACGCCAGCGCGATCAAGGAAGGCGACACGGTCAAGACGACGGGCCGCGTCGTCGATGTGCCCGTCGGCCAGGCGCTCCTCGGCCGGGTCGTCGACCCCCTCGGCCGCCCGATCGACGACAAGGGCCCGATCGCCGCGAAGACAAGGCGCCCGGTAGAGCGGATCGCCCCAGGCGTCATCGTCCGCCAGTCCGTCGACACGCCGGTCCAGACCGGGATCAAGGCGATCGACGCGCTCATCCCGATCGGCCGCGGCCAGCGCGAGCTGATCATCGGCGACCGCCAGACCGGCAAGACCGCCATAGCAATCGACACGATCATCAACCAGAAGGGCAAGGGCCTCGTCTGCATCTACGTCGCGATCGGCCAGAAGCTGTCGACCGTGGCGAATACCGTGGCCGTCCTCGAGGCCAACGGCGCGCTCGATCACACGATCGTCGTCGTCGCCGGCGCCGAGGATCCGGCGCCGCTTCAGTACCTCGCCCCATACGCTGGGGTGTCCATGGGCGAGGAAATCATGGAGAACGGCGTCGAGCTCGAGGGCCAGGGCCTCGTCAAGGACGCCCTGTGCGTCTACGACGACCTCAGCAAGCACGCCTGGGCCTATCGCGAGATGGCGCTCCTCCTGCGCCGCCCGCCCGGCCGCGAGGCGTATCCGGGCGACGTGTTCTACCTCCACAGCCGGCTCCTCGAGCGAGCCGCCCGGATGAACGACGAGAACGGCGGCGGCTCGCTGACGGCCCTCCCGATCATCGAGACCCAGGCCGGCGACGTGTCTGCCTACATCCCGACGAACGTCATCTCGATCACCGACGGCCAGATCTTCCTCGAGACGGACCTCTTCAACGCCGGCCAGCGGCCAGCGCTGAACATCGGTATCTCCGTGTCGCGGGTGGGGTCGGCGGCGCAGACGAAGGCGATGAAGAAGGTCGCGGCGCCGCTCAAGCTGGACCTGGCCCAGTACCGCAGCCTGGCGGCCTTCGCCCAGTTCGCATCCGATCTCGACAAGGCGACCCGCGACCAGCTGACCCGCGGCGAGAAGCTGAGCGAGGTCATCAAGCAGCCGCAGTACCAGCCGCTCCCGGTCGAGAACCAGGTCGCGATCCTCTACGCGGCGACGACCGGCAAGCTGGACGACGTCCCGACGTCGCGGTTGAAGGACTTCGAAAACCAGTTCTACCGCTTCCTAGAGACCGAAAAGCCGGAGATCCTCAAGGAGCTCGGCGAGAGCAAGGCACTCAGCGACGAGGTCGCCAAGGGCCTCGACGAGGCTCTCACTGCCTTCCGCGAATCGTTCCTGGCCTAACCGATGACCGAACTGGCACCCCGCCGCTGGAGCGGCCCACAGCAAGGCGACCGTGAGCACGTGAGCGAGCGCACTTCAACGTGCGTGAGCGAGCGCGCGCAGCGGGCAACGCGGCTGTGGGGCGAGGCCAGCGGCGGCCAAGGATCCTGAATGGCATCCCAGAGAGAGATCCGGCGGCGCATCGCCGCTGTCAAGAACATAAAGCAGATCACCCGTGCCATGCAGTTCGTTGCGGCGTCGAAGCTGAAGCGCGCCCAGGATGCGACCCTCTCGGCTCGGCCGTACAGCCAGAAGATCGACGAGCTCCTCGCCGACCTCGCCGTCGTCATCGGCCCGGAGGATCACCCGCTCCTGGCGCGGCGCGAGGGCGGCAAGCGGCTGATCGTGCTCATCACGAGCGACCGCGGTCTCGCCGGACCGTTCAACACGAACACGATCCGCTTCGCGGCCCAGGAGATCACCGAGAACAGCGGCGACCTGGCGGTAGTGACCGTCGGTCGCAAGGGGCGCGACGCGATGCGCCGCTCGAGGGTCCCGATGGAGGCCCACTTCGAGGGCTTCGGCGACCGCCCGACGTTCGCCGACGTCCTGCCGCTGGCCCGCCTCATCACCGACGATTACCTGGCCGGCACCTACTCCCGGGTCGACATCGTCTTCAGCCAGTTCGTCTCGACACTGACACAGCGCCCGGCCCTCGACCATCTCCTGCCGATCGAGCCCGCCTCGGACACAGAGGGCATCCCCGGCAACCAGTTCATCTTCGAGCCGAATCCTGGCGCCGTCCTGGAGCAACTCCTCCCGCGCTACATCGCGGCCCGGCTCTTCCAGGCCGTGCTGGAGAGCAAGGCGAGCGAGGAGTCGAGCCGGATGGTCGCGATGCGCAATGCGACCGACAATGCCGAGGACCTCATCCAGGACTACACGCTTGCGTACAACAAGGTTCGCCAGGCGAACATCACCCGCGAAATGATCGAGATCGCGTCCGGCGCCCAAGCCCGCTGACGCCGAACGGAGGAGCCAACCCATGCCGACCGCCGCACCGACCGCCACCGGACGGGTGATCCAGATCACCGGTCCCGTCGTCGACATCGAGTTCCCCGCCGGGCACTTGCCGGCGATCTACAACGCCGTCGAGATCCAGCGCGAGGGCCAGGTCCCGCTGACCTGTGAAGTCCAGCAGCACCTCGGCAACAACTGGGTCCGCTCCGTCGCCATGACGACGACCGACGGTCTGGCGCGCGGCGTCGCCGTCCTCGACACGGGCGGCCCGATCTCAGTGCCGGTCGGCGAGGTCACCCTCGGGCGCGTCTTCGACGTCCTCGGCAACGCGATCGACGGCAAGGAGC
>DATHGS010000306.1:0-2851 GCA_035490155.1 Candidatus Methylomirabilota bacterium
GACAGCGGGTTCGGCATCGGCTGCGTCTCGTGATGGAAATTCATGCAGGTGAGATCGCGCCAGCATGGATCGCCTCGCACCTTGATCAACCCGGCCCCGAACTCGACGCGAAAGGCGAGCCACCGAAACGCGAGGATCATCAGCCACGGCGGTGCTACCTCCGCGTTGCCGAGGAAGATCGCCAGGAAGCCGGCCTCGAGCAGCAGCGACTCCCAGCCGAAGCCATAGAACGTCCCGCCGACGTTGACGATCGACTGGTACATGCACCACAGGCCGAACCAGGCGAGCATCGTCAGCGGCAGCGGAGCCACCTGGGCCAGGCCGACGACAAGCAGGAACGCGAGCGCGGCGCCACTCCACGAGACGATCGCCAGCCGCCGATCCGAATAGCCCCAGTGGAACAGGCTCGGCGCCTCGAGGAAGCGGGCCCTCGAGAGAATCCGCGACGCCGGTTGGAGGCCTCGTTCGCCGCACAGCGCCGGAAACTGTCGGGCGGCGACGACGAACGCGATCAGGTAGATGAGCGCCAGCCCGCGCTCGATGACGAGCCGGGCTATCGTGTAGTCAGGGGCATTGAGATCCGGCATCGGGATACATCATCCGCCGCGCGACCAGCCGGCCGTCCGACCTGCCGCGCGCCCCGATCAGCCGCACACCCCGATATCAAGCTGGCTTATCGGATTCGCCGTCATCACGCCTGGCCCTCAGCGCGATTCGAGCGGTCCACGCACGAGCCCGGGCAAATGTGCGCAGGGTCAAGCGCGATCGACGCGATTTCGATACGCGACGCTCATATCAAGCCGAACCGGGACGCGCGGGGTGGTGGTCCCTGCGGTCAGCCCGGCACCGGCCCCGTCGACTGGCGGACGACGAGCTTCGGCTCGACGATCACGTCGGGGACGTCCGGGTGGGGCACGCCCGCATCGATCAGGTCGAGCAGCATCTCGGTCGCGATCCGGCCCATCTCGACGCCGGACTGGCTGATGGTCGTGAGCGGCGGGATCGTGAACCTTGCGATGTCGATGTCGTCGAAGCCGATGATCGAAAGCTGTTCCGGGACGGTGATCTTCTCCTGGAACGCGGCCTGCAGGAGACCGATGGCGATCGTGTCCGACGCGGCGAAGACAGCCGTCGGGCGGCTCGGTCGGTCGAAGTGACCGAACAGCTCGCGGCCGAGGCGATAGCTCGGCTCCGGGTCGGGCTGGGTCGTGAAATAGACCCGAGCCCGGTCCCCCAGCCCGTGGTCGGCCATGTACTGCTCGTAGACCCTGGCCCGATACGGGCCGTCGGCCGTCCGCTCATCGGACACGCAGATGATGCTCTCGTGGCCGAGGCCGGACAGGTGCTCGAGGGCCAGGATCGTGCCGCGCTCGTTGTCGACGTATACGCCCGGCACGCGTCGCCGATCGAACCGGTCACTGATGCCGACGACGTAACCCTGGCGATCTGCGATGTCGTCGAGCGTCGCGTCGCCGCCGTGGATGTCGCCCATGATCAAGATCCCGTCGGCATGCGACTGCTCGAACATCGAGCCGTAGATCGCGGCGACGTCGGGCCGGTAGTCCACATGGCCGAGGAAGAGGCGGTAGTCGCGGGCCCGTGCCGCCGCGTTGAGACCGCGCAGGACCTGGACGTGGTACGGGTCCGTGACGTCGCGGGCGATCACCCCGAGGAGCGAGCTCCGGCTGCCGCGAAGGGCGCGGGCGAGCAGGTTCGGGCGGTAGCCAAGCTCTGTGGCGGCGGCGACGATCCGTTCGCGGGTCGACTCTCGAACCGGAACGCCCGTTTCGCGGCCATTGAGGATCCGCGACACGGTCGTGATCGAGACGCCAGCCTTCTCCGCAACGTCGCGAAGGGTGACCACGTCGCTGGCTGGTCGCATCGCCGTCCTGTCCGCCTGGGCTACTGGGCTATGGGCTGGTGGACTCTTGACACCGCGACTATCGTTCCGGAATAGCGGAAACGTCAAGGATTAACGTTAAGCCCGCCCCGGGCGCGGGCGGAACAACCGCCCGGACACGGTCGGGCGGGTAACCGCCCGAAGACCGCGATGTGCCCTTTCCGGAGGAGGATGGTCGTCATCATCGCCGACGCTGCCACGCGGCTCGTCAGCCGGTCGACCGGATGGTGATCGCGACCCCGGTTTCGATCGGTGGCCAGTTCGCGACCGTCTTCGGCCGCGAGCTGATCGGCCAGCTTCCGGACTTCGTCCACCGACCCTACCTCGTCGTGACCATGGCCGACCTGTGGCCGCGCTTCGAGCACCTGTTCGACTCGCACCTCGCCGGGGTCCATCGCGTCACGACCCTCGACGCCGGAGAGCTGGAGGCGGCGGTCGAGGGCCTGCCGTCGTTCGGCAGCGTCATCGGGCTCGGTGGCGGCCAGGCGATGGACGTCGCCAAGTTTTTCGCCTGGCGACGCGGCACGCCTCTCTTCCAGGCACCGACGGCCATGTCGACGAACGCGCCCTTCGCTCACCGGTCGGCGCTTCGGAGCAAGGGCACTGCCGCGACCGTCGGCTGGGCCGTGCCGGAGGGCGTGTACGTCGACTTCGACGTCATCCAGGCGGCACCGCCGCTGCTCAATCGGAGCGGCATCGGTGACGTACTTTGCTATCACACCGCAGCGTTCGACTGGAAGCTTGCTCGCGACATGGGCAGGGAGGATCGCCGATGGCCATATGACGAACGACGGGTGGCGGAGGCGAGCGAGCATCTCGACGCCGTACTCGCGGAGCTCGACGAGATCCGCGACGTCTCCGATCGGGGGATCCGGACACAGATGCTCGCTCACCGCTGGGGAGGAGCGGCGTTTCATGATGCCGGCTGGAACACCCGCCACATGGACGGTG
>DATHGS010000307.1:0-2359 GCA_035490155.1 Candidatus Methylomirabilota bacterium
GATGTCGCCATTCGCGACGACGTTCAGGGGGTGCTGATCCTCGTCGAAATCTGGAATCGCCTCACCGACCTTGGAGCAGCCTCGCGTTCGACCAGCCGGAAGGTGCTCGAAGTCGAAGGGGCGATCCTTCGTGATGGGTTCCGGCTCGCATCATGCTGGCTGCTGGTCGACAACGCTGCCAACCGCACGATCGTTCGACGATTTCCCGACGTTGTCCGGGCGCGATTTCCCGGCTCGTCTTTCGATTGGGTTCGGGCGCTCGCAGGCGGTCACGAGCCGCCGAGTGCACCCGGCATCGCATGGATTGATCAGCGGTCCGGCACCATAACCGAACTCCGCCTCCGTGGCTGAAGGTGGCCGTCCTGCCTGTTCGGACCGATGCTGTACCCACCAGCATTCTCCGGCTTGGGACGTGCTCAGGACGTCGTTTCAGCCCAGCGACGAGTCGAGCGAGCGGCCGGATGACCGTGGCGGAACGTGATTTCGGCCGCGGCCGGTCCGAATGGCCGCCCTAAGCCCCGACTAGCCCGCCTTTTGCTGGTGGGAGCAGCGTGGCAGTCGACAGGCGGGCAGACGGGCGGGGAGTCCCACGCCGCGGCGCAGAGAGTTGAGATCAGTTGCGGCGGCCGGCAAAGATTCCCAGGACCTGCCGGACGTCGCCCGTGTCGTGGCCGTCGGGCCGCTCCTGGAGGTAACGGCCGAGTGCGGCGACCGCCTCGTTGAACCGCCCAACCCGGCCGAGGAGAAGGCCCCGATCGCGGCCATGATCCGGGTCGGCAGGCTCGATGATCATGAGCAGCTCGACGGCGCCCAGGGCGGCCGGCCAGTCACGCGCGGCGAGGTGGGCCGAACGCAGGTTCCGAAGGACGCGGGCCAGGATCTCGCGCTTGCCGCTCGGTCGGAGCATGCCCGAGTGGAACAGGATCCCGTCGCCGATCGACCGGCGAAGGAGCGCCTGGCAATCGTCGGGAGTAAGGCGCCGTCCGTCGGCCGCCGGGTCGAGGAACACGCCGCCCGGCGCGCCAACGATGAAATGGCCGGGTAGACCGATCCCGACGAGCCCCAGGCCGATCCGCCACCCCACCTCGAGCTCGACGATCGCCAGTGAGATCGGGAGTCCGATCCGGCGGGCGACGACGACGTCGAGCAGGCTCGCCCGAGGATCGTGGTACTCGGCGGCGGTCGGGCCGCGGAAGCCCGATTCGCGGAAGAGGACATCCTGGAGTCGATCGATCACATGAGTCTCCGCGTCGCCGACGTCGAGCCGGATGCGAACCCGTTCGGCGAGGTCGTCTAGGGCGGCCAGCGTCGAGCCCGGGTCGACATCCGCCCGCCCGTCGGCGGCGATCGCCAGCGCGCCTCGGGCGAGGTCGATGTCGGCCTCCGGCTGGGCGATCAGCCGGGCGAAGCGCGCGCGATTGGCCGCGCGAGCGGCCTCGTCGTGGACCACGGATCGGATGGTAGCGCCGGCCGGGGAGCCGCTCAACAGGTCGTCGATGGGAGCCCCGGCAGGTCGGCAATCCCGTGGTCTTCTGCTATGCTCGGCAATCCCTACAGGTTCGGTCGGATATGCGCGAGGAGGAACCTCTGACATGACCGCAGTTGGCTCCGCGCCCGGGCTCCTGGAGCTCCGCCCGGCGCCCGCAGGCCTGCCGGATCCGAACCAAGTGCCACCGACGATCGCCGAGTCGGGCGACCCGTTCGCGGCCCTCCGGATCGTCGATCTCCTTGCCCGAATCGAGCGGGCCCGGCCGGTCCGGATCGCGGACATCGTCGATCGGCTCAACGCGACCTACGTCGACTGGATCTTCCCCGCCGTGGTCGTCACCGACGTCGCCGTCCAGCTCCAGGCGAACTGGATGACCGACTATCGAAACTCGTCGGGCATCGTCGTCGAGGACGGCGAGTACGGCCCGACGATCGCGATCGAGGACTCATCGCGGGTCGATCCGTGGATCGTCCGACAGGCGCTTCGTGAGGCGGCCGCCTGCCGCGAGCGACTCGATGCCTTCAGCCGCCTCGATCGTGCAGCAGGGGAGGGCTGAGCCGGTGATGTTCTGTCTCGAGCGGGTCCGATCACGCTGATCGGTCGCCCGCGGTTCCCCGTCTTCTGACCAGTCGCCTCAACCGACCGCAATGACCAGATCGCGTCCCACCGAAGGAGTGACCACCCCATGACCGTTACCGGCTACGCCAGCGACGTCCTCGTCGACGCCGACTGGGCCAAGGCCCACCTGACCGACCCGACCGTCCGATTCGTCGAGGTCGACGTCGACACGACGAGCTACGAGCAGAGCCACCTCCCGGGCGCCGTCGCCTGGAACTGGACGAGCCAGCTCGCCGACGGCATCCGCCGCGA
>DATHGS010000308.1:0-4570 GCA_035490155.1 Candidatus Methylomirabilota bacterium
GTCGGAATCTCGCTGCTCGCCCTCCACACGCTCGCCGCCGAACTGGCGATCAATCTCGGTTCCCTCGATGCCGCGGCCGATCACCTTACTGCCGCCCGAGCCCCGGACGTGACCTACCCGCGCGGCTTCTTTGCGACGATCAGCGCCGAGTTCGCCATCGCCGAAGGACGGGCGGACGACGCACGTGACATTGCGTCGGCCACGGGCCGTCGGCTCTCGGCCCACAGGCCCTTTACGGGGGACAGCGAAGATCTGTGGTGGCTGGTCGAAGTCGGACTCGCGGCCGAGGCTGACCGAGCGGAGAACGCGCGGGCGGCGAATGACGAGGCTGCGCGCCTCGAAGCCAGCGCCGCCGGAAACACGCTGATTGGCTATCTCGACGACGTCCGGCGCCTTCGCGATACGACCGGCATCCCCGACATCGGCAAGCACCGCGGCCGTGAGGCACTCATCGAGGGTCATCTGGCCCGGATCGAGGGCCGCGACGATCCCTCGCTGTGGGCCGCCGCCGCGGCCGAGTTCCCACCGTCGTCCGTCGAGGCACTGAGTTCACGATATCGGCAGGCCGAGGCGATGCTCGCCGCGAAAGCGCCGAGGGATGAGGTCGCGGCGGTCATGGTCGACGCGCATGCCGCCGCCGTGGACATCGGGGCGCGGCCTATCGCCGACCGGTTCGAGGCGCTCGCTCGGCGCGCCCGGATCGACCTCAACCCGGCGCCCTCGGCACACGCCTCCGATGACGAGATGCCCGTGCCCGACGAGATCCATGAACCGGGTAGCGACGCCCTCCGCAAGCGCGGTCTGAGCGACCGCGAGATCGAGGTCCTGACGCTCGTCGCGTCCGGGTTCTCGAATCGCCAAATCGCGGAGCGCCTGTTCATCACCGGCAAGACCGCCAGCGTCCACATGTCGCACATCCGCGACAAGCTGGGAGCCTCGTCGCGAACCGACGCGGCCACGATCGGGGCTCGCCTGGGCTTGCCGGACGTCAGCGTCGAGGAGGGCGGTCCTCGCTAGCGGTGTCCTCGGACCCGCCACCAGAGGGCCGCGGGACCCGCTCAGGAAACCGCGACGCCGCCCGCGTTCCGGAGCGCAACCACGTTGAGCGCCGGAACAGGTCGGCTGAAGCCCTTGAGCGCGAGCTCGCCGACCGATTCAGCCTCGACCACCTCTTCCACGGCGGCGAACGCCCGTTGGCTCAGGAGGATCTGGCCGCCCTTCGCGTCGCTGCTGAGCCGCGAGGCCAGGATGACCGCGTTGCCGATCGCGCCATAGTCGTACCGGCCGTCGAACCCGATCCGGCCGAGCGTCGCGTAGCCGACCGCGATCCCGACCCCGAACGCCAGCTCGTAGCCGAGCTTCCGCCAGCGGACGGCGAGGTCCGCGAACCGCTCACGCATCGCGACCGCCATCCGGACCGCCCTTTCGACGTGATCGGGCTGGAGCACCGGGTCGTTGAAGAAGATCATGATTCCGTCGCCGGCGAAGTGCTCGAGCGTACCGCCGTGCTCGACGATCAGGGCGCCCATGGCCTCGTGGTAGTCGCGCAGGACGCCGAACAGCTCCTCCGGCTCGGCGGTCTCCGCGAAGGCGGTGAAGCCCCGCAGGTCGCAGAAGACCGCCGTGATCTGCCGCCGATGGCCGGCCAGCAGCTGCTCGCCGTGTGGGCTCGACACGAGGGCTGCGACCTGGGGCGAGAGGAACCGACTGAGCTCCACGCGCTGCCGCTCGATCGTCGCCGTAAGCGCCGTCTGTCGCTCGAGGTACTCCTTGTCGAGGTCACGCAGCCGCTTCGCCGCCAGCGAGGCGTTGATCCGGGCGCCGAGGATCTGGGGGTTGAGCGGCTTCGAGAGATAGTCGGTCGCCCCCATCTCGATGCAACGCACGACGCTGTCGAGCTCGTCGACACCCGAGACCATGATCACCGGGAGGTCGCGCAGCGTCTCGTCGGCCTTGATCGCGGCGAGGGTCTCGTACCCATCAAGCTCGGGCATGACGACGTCAAGCAGGACGACGTCGATCCCGGCCGGTCCCTCCGCGTGGAGGACTGCCAGGGCCGCCGCCCCGTCCTCCACCTCGATCGACTGGAGCCCGAGGCGGCCGAGCAGCTGGACCAGCAGCTTGCGGTTGACGGCCGAGTCGTCGGCGACGAGGACGCGCCCCGCCTGGCGATCGTCGGCGGCGACTCGGTCGACCGGGGAGGTCACTGTCATGTAGCGGCTCCGTCGGACAGCCAGGCGCGGAGTGCCGCCTCTACGTCGGTCCACTCCTGCGGGCCTCTGCGGCGAGCTCGCCGGCCTCCGTCGTCGAACCCGAGCGGCCGAGCATTTCGATCTGCCGGCTCAGCTCGCCGAGACGATTCGCTCCCACCGTGCGGCTGGAGCTCTTGAGCGTATGGGCGGGCCGTACAAGTGCCTCGGCTTCGCTCGACCGGACCGCGTCATCGATCGCCGCGAGCTGGACCGCGCCGTCCGCGAGGTACGTCTCGACGAGGTCGGCGACGAAGGCAACGTCACCGCCGACGGAGTCGGAGAGGGCGGCGAGCACGCTCGTGTCGAGCGTGGTCGTGTCGTCGGTGCTCATCGGTTCCTGCGCCGCCGCGACCCCGCCCCGACCGCGGGTCGAGCCGGAGCAGTCCGCTCGAGCGCGGACCGGAGCTCCGCCGGGCGAATTGGCTTCGCGATGTAGTCGTCCATGCCGGCCGCCAGGCAGGCCTCTCGGTCGCCGGCCATCGCGTTGGCAGTCATTGCGACGACGCGCAGCAAACGATCTGGCCACTGCCGACGGATCCGGCGGGTCGCCTCGAGTCCGTCGAGCTCCGGCATCTGGACGTCCATGAGGACGAGGTCGTGGTCGGAGCCGTCGAGCATCGCGAGCGCCTGCAACCCGTCGGCCGCGACGTCGGCCTCGTAGCCCAGCTGACGGAGCAGCCGCAGCGCGAGCTTCTGGTTCACGGCGTTGTCCTCGGCGAGGAGGATCCGCAACGGATGGCGCCGGCCCAGCAACTCGCCCTCCTCGCCGGCCGCCGCTCCGCCGGCCGACTGGCGGGCCGGGCGGGTCAGCCTGCCCTCCGCCTCCGCGCTTTCGGTCGCCTGCCCGCCGAAGAGCACGGTCGCGAGGGCATCGTGGAGGGCCGATGGCTTCACGGGCTTCGCGAGCCACGCCGCGACAGATGCGCCCTCCCGATCGCGGGCGCCGATCGACGAAAGGATGACGATCGGAACAATGCTGCCGGCCGCCGCGGCCCGCGCCGCGAGCTCCAGGCCGTCGATCTCCGGCATCTGGAGGTCGACGAGAGCGACGTCGAACCGCTCGCCCGCCTCGAGCCAGCGGAGCGCCTCCGTGGGCGACCCCGTCTCGCGGGGAACCATCCCCCAGCGGGCCGTCTGGGCCACGAGGATCCGTCGGTTCGTGGCGTTGTCGTCGACGATCAGGACGTTCCGACTGCCGAGGTCGGCCTCGATCCGTTGGGGGCGGACAGAGATCACCGCGCCGGCGTCGGCGACCGGCATCCGCGCCGTGATGCGGAATGTAGAGCCCTCGCCGGCGATGCCTTCGCTCTCGGCGGCGAGCGAGCCGTCCATCAGCTCGGCCAGGCGGCGGCTGATCGCCAGCCCGAGGCCGGTTCCACCGTAGCGCCTGGCGATCGACGCGTCGACCTGGCTGAACGACTGGAACAGACGGTCCATCGCCGAGGGCGGTATACCGATCCCCGTGTCGCGGACGTCGATCCGCAGCTCCCAGCGCTCCCGCTTGTCGCGACCCCGCGCGGCGAGCTTCTGGCCGCCGACTGTCACGACGACCTCGCCCCGTTCCGTGAACTTCACTGCGTTCGACAGGAGGTTGAGGAGGATCTGACGGAGCCGACCGACGTCGCCGACGAGGGCGACCGGCACCGCGTCGTCGATTGCGTAGATGAGCTCGAGCTCCTTGCTCGCAGCGGCGGGAGCGATGATGTCGAGCGAGGCCTCGACCGCGTCGCGCACGACGAAGGGATTCGCGTCGAGCTCGACGCGACCCGCCTCGATCTTCGAGAAGTCGAGGACGTCGTTGATGATCGTCAGGAGAGCGTCACCCGACGTCCGGATCGTCTCGGCGAAGTCGCGCTGCTCACCCTCGAGGCCGGTGTCGATGAGCAGGCCGCTCATCCCGATGATCGCGTTGAGCGGCGTTCGGATCTCGTGACTCATCGCCGCGAGGAAGCTGCTCTTCGCATCATTGGCCTGCTCGGCGAACTGCCGTGCCTCCTGCGCATCGGCGAAAAGGCGCGCGTTCTCGATGGCCACGACGGCCTGCTGCGACAGGGCGATCAGGAAGTTCAGATCCGCCGGAGTGAATTGCGGCTGGCTCATCTCCCGCCAGACCGACATGAGGCCGGTAACCTGGCCACGGGTGATCAGCGGCGTCGCCATCAGGCGGTCAGGGTCGTCGCTCGTGCCCGGTATGAGGATCGTGCGGGGATCCCGGGAGGTGTCATTGACGACCTCGCCCGCGCCGCTGAGCGCGACGCTGCCGAGGATGCCGTGGCCCGGCTCGATCGGCGAGGCGTGGACCTCCGCGGCGATCGGGC
>DATHGS010000309.1:0-2983 GCA_035490155.1 Candidatus Methylomirabilota bacterium
GACCTACGACCTGATCATGATGGACGACCCGTGGATGCCGAAATTCGGCACCGACGGCTCGCTGTCCGACCTTGGTCCCCTCGGCCTGACGCAGGACCCCGACGTCGCCCAGGTCGTGTGGGATGTCGGCACGTGGCCACCGCCGCGCGGCCCGGTTCCACCATCCGAGAAGAGCAAGCCGAAGCAGCTCCTCGGCGTCACGATCGTCGGCAACGTCGAGATGTTCATGTACCGCAACGATCTGAGCGCGACGGCGCCTGCCAGCTATGACGACGTGCTGACGAACGCCAAGGCCCAGAACAAGCCGGGCACGGTCGCCGGATACATCATCCGGGGCAAGGCCACGAACCCGGTCGTCGCGGACTTCCTGCCGATCCTCTGGTCGCAGGGCGGCGACGTGTTCGACGAGAACTGGAACGTCGTCCTCGACAACGATGCCTCGAAGGCGGCGATCAGCTTCCTGGTCAACGACCTCAAGGGCGTCGCCCAGACGGACCCCGGCAGCACTGACGCATCGGATCGCGACAAGATCATGGCCAACGGCCAGGGCTACCAGTCATCGGTCTGGCCGGGTGAGATCAACACCGCCGTGCTTGACCCCGCGGTGACGAAGGTCGCCGGCAAGGTGACGTTCATCCCGATCCCGAAGGGCAAGAGCGGCAAGGGCGTCGGCATGATGGGCAACTGGCTGCTGGGCGTCCCGAAGGCGTCGAAGAACCAGCAGGCGGCCGCCGACTTCATCAAATGGATGCTCCAGAAGGACACCCAGATGACCTACGCCCAGAACAAGGGGATTCCGTCGCGGACCAGCGTCCTCAAGGATGCCAGCCTGACGGCTGCCAACCCCTACTTCCCCGTCCTCGCCGATGCGCTCCAGGCGCCGCCCAACTGGCGGCCACGGACGGATCAGTGGAACGCGGTTGAGACCATCATCGGAACCCACCTCAACAAGGCCCTGACCGGAGGTGAAACGGCCGACCAGGCCGCCACCGGCGCGGCGGGCGAGATCCGGACACTGATGAAGGGTGCCGGCTACCCGACCCAGTGACCTGGAGCGGGCAGTGATCGATCGAGCGAGCCTCAGGACCTTGACGTGAGCGTTCCGTGCCGGGCAGCCGCGTGAGCGCTGTCCCGGCACAGAGGTTCGCGATCGGCGCCCGAATCCGGTCCGCATGGATGGCCCGGAGCCGGCAGGAGCGGCTGGTGTATCAGTTGCTCCTGCCGGTGTTCGGCTCGGTGTTCGTGATCGCCACGATCCCGTTCGTCCTGGCCGTCATCCAGGCCGTCACGTCGGACAGCCGAGGGTTCGTCGGGTTCGACAACTTCGCCCGCGCATTGGGCAACCCCCTGCTGTACGAGTCGATCAAGCAGACCGCGATCTACGCCGCCATCGCGCTGCCAACCGAGATCCTGGGCGGACTCGGCATCGCCCTGCTCGTCCATCGGACGGTCCGCTCGAGCGCCATCCGGGCGGCCATCTACATCGCGGCCATGATCCCCATCGTCATTCCCCAGATCGCGGTCGGCGTCATCTTCCGCCTGGTGTACGCCCCCGACTACGGGATCCTCAACGTGCTGCTCGGCCAGACCGGGCCCAACCAGCCCTTGTGGCTCTCGTCACCGCCGCTGGCGATGATCGCAACGGCGAGCGTCGACATCTGGCAATGGACCCCCTTCGTCTATCTCATCATGTTCGCCGGCTTCCAGACCGTGCCCAGCGAATCGGTCGAGGCCGCCCAGGTTGATGGCGCGAACGCCTGGACCCAGTTCCGGCACATCGAGCTGCCGTACCTCCGCCCGCTGCTCCTGCTCGTCCTGTTCTTCCGGATCGCCGACGTGATCCGCGTCTTCGACCACGTCTACGTGCTCACCGGCGGCGGCCCGGGGACGACGACCCAGTTCCTGAGCCTGTACATCTATCGGATCGGCTTCAAGTTCTCCGACCTCGGACAGGCGTCGGCGCTCGCCGTCGTCGTCATGGTTGCGATGACCGTGTTCTACACGATCGTCTCGCGGTTCCTGCCGGCGGACCGGGGATGACGCATCGCAGCCGACGGCTCACGAGGATCGCGACGTATGCGCTGCTCGCTGTCATCGCGTTCATCTTTGCGTTCCCGCTCTTCTACCTGATCGCGACGTCTCTCAAGACCAAGGCCGACCTGTTCGCGCCGGTCCCATCGCTGTTTCCGCCCGCGCCGACGATCGAGCCGTACATCAGCGTCCTGTTCACGCGCGGCTTCGATGGCCTCCTCGTGAACAGCATCATCGCCGGCCTGAGCGCGACGGTCCTGGCCATCTGCATCGCGTTCGCCATCTGCTATCCGATCACTCGCCTGCCCGCACCGCCGCGCCTCCGGGCGTTCGTCCTCAACTGGGCGCTGTCGCTCCGGTTTCTCCCGCCGGTCGCGGTCGTCATCCCGTACTTCGCGATCGTGCGAACGATCGGGCTGTACAACCAACTGCCTGCCCTGATCCTCGTCTACACGATCTTCAACCTGCCGCTCGCGATCTGGATGCTGCGCGGGTTCCTCGACGAGATCCCGATCGAGATCGAGGAAGCTGCCCTGGTCGACGGGGCGAGCCGCTGGTATGCCTTCCGGGCGATCCTCCTGCCGCTGTCGCGGACGGGGATCCTGGCGGTCGTGATCATCGTCTTCGCGTTCGACTGGGCCGAATTCCTGTTCGCCTTCATCCTCACCGCGACCCCCCAGGCGATGACGTTCCCGGTCGGCGTCCAGGGTCTCGTCACCCAGTTCGAGATCATCTGGAACGACATGGCAGCCGGCGGGGTCATCGCGATCCTCATCCCGCTCAGCCTGATGGTCCTCGCCAGGCGCCACGTGATGACCGGGCTCACGTTCGGCGTCATCCGGGAGAAGTGAGGCGACGTCAATGACCGGAATCACTGCGAGGGCGCAGCGATCACGACGAGCAACATGGGAAGCTCGAAGGCCAGGTCATCGAGTGCACCGTGCTGTTCGTC
>DATHGS010000310.1:0-3358 GCA_035490155.1 Candidatus Methylomirabilota bacterium
CGACCATCGGACCGGCATAGATCGCAACGACCTCGTCGCCCGCAGCGGCGTCGAGGAGGACGACGTCGCGCCCGGCGGCTTCGGCTTTCTCCCTGGCGGTGGTCCCGCTGCGGCCGCCGCCGATGACGAGGAGATCGGCCTCGAGCCGCCGGACCGGAACCTCGCTGAAGACAGGTGGGGCTGTCAGGTTCGGTTCGGCGACGACCGGGAATGGCGGCATCTCGACGCGTGGGTGGCGCCGGACGACGAGACCCGGGCTGGGGGTCGCCTGGCAGCTCCGGACGTACGCGACGCCATCGGCCTGGACGAGACAGTTGCCGCAGTCGCCGGCCAGGCAGAGCGTCCCGCCGCTACCCGGCGTCTCGCCGGCTCGGAGCATCGCGATCGCGACCGAGTCGCCGGGCTCGAACGGGATCGGCCGCCCATCGACGACGATCCGGCCGGACCGGGCGCCGCCGTCGGCCTCGGCCGTCGCGGTCGACGCCTTCGGCTCGGTCGACGGTCCGTCGGTCACTGACGCATCCGGAGACCTTGCGGGTCGAAGAGCGGGTCCGGCTGGAGCCGCGCCGGACGCCGTCGCCCGATGATCTCGATCTCCAGCCCGCTACCGCCTGGCCCGTCCGGCGTCGCCAGCTCGGCCGGGACGTAGCCAAGCGCGATCGATTTGCCGACGTGGTGGCCGTATCCACCCGACGTCACCCACCCGACGACCTTGTCGTCGTACCAGATCGGCTCGTCGCCGATGACGTCGGCGGGCGCGTCCGGGTCGGGCTCTACGACCATCGCGACCAGGCGCCGCGCGGGGCCGCCCGCGGCGACTTCCGTCTCGTGAGCCGCCCGGCCGATGAAGTCGTGGTCGAGCCGCAGGTAGCGAGTGATCCCGCCCTCGGCCGGCGTGTAGATCGGCCGGTACTCGCGGAACCACGTCCCGTAGCTCTTCTCGAGGCGAAGCGACATCAACGCGCGCATCCCGAAGAGGCGCAGGCCGCGCGGCTCGCCAGCGGCAACGATCTGGTCGAAGAGCTCGCGCTGGTACTCGGGCGCGACCCACAGCTCGTAGCCGAGGTCGCCGGCGTAGTTGATCCGAGCGAGGTGAACCGGCGTCATTCCGAGGTCGACCCGGCGGAACGTCATGAATGGGAACGCCTCGGTCGAGAGGTCGAGATCCGGCGCGACGGCATTGAGCACGTCCCGCGAGCGCGGCCCCGCGACGGACAGCCCGGTCAGGCCAAGCCCGAGTACCTCGAATCGGACCGATCCGTCGGCCGGCAGGTGATGCCGGAACCAGCGCGAATGGTGGACCTCCGCCGGCAGCGACCCGAAGAGGTAGAACTCCTCCGCGTCGGACGGCCTCGCGACCGTGAACTCGCCGACGATCCTGCCTGCCTCGTTGAGCATGGCGGTAAGGGTGATCCGGCCAGTCGCCGGCATCCGCGCAGTAAGCAACGAGGACAGCCAGGCCGCCGCTCCGTCGCCGGTCACCCGGTACTTCGCATAGTTCGAGATCTCCGTGATCCCGACGCGCTCCCGAACCGCCGCCACCTCGCCGGCAACGCAGTTCCAGGCGTTCGAGCGGTGGAACGTCACCTCCTCGACCGGCTCCTTGCCGGCCTCCTGGAACCAGAGGGCATGCTCAAGCCCGAAGGTCGCGCCCCAGACGGCGTTCGCCGCCGTCAGCCGGTCGTGGATCGGCGTCGTCAGGAGAGGGCGAGCCGCGGGCAGCTCCTCGTTCGGGAACGTGATCCGGAAGCGGCGGCGGTAGTTCTCCTGGACCTTCGCGTTCGTGTAGGCGAGCGTCGCGTAGTCGCCGTATCGAGCGACGTCCATCGCCCAGATATCCATACCGGAATCGCCGTGGTCGCCGCTCGTCATCCAGGTCGCGAGGGCAAGACCGACGCCACCGCCCTGCGACAGCCCCGCCATCACTCCGCAGGCAACCCAGTAGCCGCGCAGGCCGCGGACGGGACCGACGAGTGGGTTGCCGTCGGGCGCGAACGTGAATGGCCCGTTGACGGTCCGCCTGATACCGATCGTGCCCATCGCCGGGTAATGCTTGAAGGCGACCGAGAGCTCGGGCGCGATCCGGTCGAGGTCGGGCCTCAGGAGCTGGGACCCGAAGTCCCACGGCGTCTCCTTCGGCGACCACGGCCGGCAGTCCTGCTCGTACGTGCCGAGGAGCATTGCCCCGCCTTCCTGGCGGATGTAGATCTCGCCGGCGAAGTCGAGCGCCATCGGCATCTCGTGGCCGGTCTTCGCGACGTAGTCGGCGACCTCCGGCATGTTCTCGGTCAGGAGGTAGTGGTGCTCCATCGCGAGGACCGGCAGCTCGATCCCGACAAACCGGCCGACCTCCCGCGCCCACAGCCCGCCGGCGTTGACGACGTGCTCGGCGTGGATCGGGTCGCCATTCTCGATGTGGACGTCCCAGGTGCCGTCGTTCCGCTGGGTCAGCGCGGTCACAGGCGTGTGCTGGCGAACCTCCGCGCCGGCCATCTGGGCGCACTTGACGTAGGCGCGGGTCACGCCCGTCGGGTCGACGTGGCCTTCCACGTGGTCGTAGAGCGCGCCGACGAAGTACTGCGGGTCGAGCAGCGGGAAGAGGTCACGCGCCTCCCTGGCGCTGATCATTTCGAGCTGCATCCCGAGGTAGCGTCCGCGAGCGACGGCCATCCGGAGGAAGTCCATCCGCGTCTCGTCGCTCGCGAGCATCAGCCCGCCGGGGAGGTGGATCGAGCAGTCCTGGCCCGACTCCTTCTCGATCTGCTCGTACAGCTGGATCGTGTACTGCTGGAGCCGCGCGACATTCGGGTCGCCGTTGAGGGTGTGCATCCCACCGGCCGCGTGCCAGGTCGAACCTGCGGTCAGCTCGCGGCGCTCGAGGAGCACGACGTCGGTCCAGCCAGCCTTCGTGAGGTGGTACAGGACGCTGGCGCCGACGACGCCCCCGCCGATGACGACGACCTGAGCAGATGACTTCACTCGACCCTCCGCAAGATTCCGACTGGGGAAGCCTACGCGAGGATCGGGGTTATCTGCGTCCCTCGTCGATCAACTCTCGGATCGACACCCCATCGAGCCGATTGCCCTTCGAAACGTGCTTATTCACTCCATCAGGAACTAGGGCGACTCTCGCGTGATGAGGCAGTGGTAGCAGGCGTCGCGCTTGGCCGTTGCCATGTACCACTCATGGTCGCCGCAATCCTTGACTTTCGGGATGACGAGCCCGTGGTCATATAGAAAACCGGGAGTGCGCTCACGGACCAATCGCCGCCATCGGGCTCGGAACATTCCCTGAGTCTAAAGGCCTGTGAATGGACTCCCGGACCCTTGACGAGGCGTCGGCGGCTGCCGACACTCA
>DATHGS010000311.1:0-2111 GCA_035490155.1 Candidatus Methylomirabilota bacterium
GGTCATGCGCGAGCGCCGGCGGTGGGGTCGACTGATACACGGTCAAGAACTCCCATAGGACTAGTCGGGATTACGATGATAGAGACTCGACGCAGTGCGTGCCCGACTCCGCCGACAGGTTCGGTCAGGGAGCCGGGCGCCGACAGTGCCCGTCCAATCGGCCGATCGACCGCAGCTCCGAGTTCAAGAAACTGCCTCGAGGGCCGCCGTCCGCGGCGGCACCGAGGGCGTGTAGTCGACCGTCGTGATCCCGGCCCGGGTGAGGAAATCACCGAGCCCCTCGCCAGCCAGACGCTCGTCCCGATAGCGCTCGACCAGCGGCCGCAGGAGAGCTGGCAGGTCGGCGCTGTAGACCCGTTCCGCGACCGGGGTCGCCAATCGCGTCCCGGACGAGTCGCCGCCGAGCCATACCTGGTAGCGGTCGACCGCGTCGCCGACCAGGCCGATCTCGGCGACGTACGGCCGGGCGCAGCCATTCGGGCAGCCGGTCATCCTGATCGTCGGCGTCGCGTCGCCCAGCCCGACTTCGTCGAACAGCGCCTGGAGCGCGTCGAGGACGGTTGGCAATGCCCGCTCCGCCTCGGCCACCGCCAGGCCGCAGGTCGGCAGGGCCGGGCAGGCCATCGCGAGGCGGCGGAGGCCGCGGACGGTGTCTGCCGGCGCGATGCCGTGGTCGGCCAGGATCGCGTCGACGAGTGACCGCCGGTTGGACGCGACGTCGAGGAAGTAGATGTTCTGGTTCGGCGTGATCCTGAACGCGATGCCGAGGCCGGCGATCGCCCGCAAGGCGGAGCGGTAGCGACCCTCGTCGCCGTCGAGGACTCGACCGTTCATGACCCGAAGGCCATAGAACCACGCCCCGTCGCCCTGCTCGTGCCAACCGAGGAGGTCGTCGAAGCGGGTCCAGTCGACGGGTCGCAGCGGCTGCAGGTCGACCCCGCTGACGGCCTCGACCTGCTCGCGAAACCACTCGATGCCGCGGTCATGGATCAGGTACTTGAGTCTCGCGTGACGGCGGTTCGTCCGATCGCCGTGATCGCGCTGGGCGATGACGACGGCCTCAGCCGTTCGCAGCAGGTCATCAGGCCCGACGAACCCCAGCTCGTCGGCGAGCCGCGGGAAGGTGGCCGGTTTCTTGTGGGTGCGCCCGAGGCCGCCGCCGACGTAGAGATTCCAGCCCGCGATCGCCTCGCCATCGAAGAACGGAACCACGCCGAGATCGTTTGTGAACAGGTCGACGCTGTTGTCGCCGGCGACCGTCACGGCGGTCTTGAACTTTCGCGGCAGATAGGTCCTGCCATAGATCGGCTCGACATCGTCGACGCCGGCCTGCGGCCCGACACGAGCAACCTCCTCGCCATCGAGCCAGAGCTCGGCATAGGCGCTGGTTTTCGGCAGGAGATGATCGCTGATCGCCCGCGCCGCCTCGTGAACGACCGCGTAATCGCGTCGCTTGTAGGGTGCCGGCGCGGCCATGACGTTGCGGTTGACGTCACCGCACGCGCCGAGCGTCGACGAGAGGCTGTCATTCACGGCCCGAATGACCGCCCTCAGGTCGGCCTTGAGGATCCCGTGGAGCTGGATGCTCTGGCGGGTCGTCAGGCGCAGCGTGTCGTTGCCCTGTTCTCCGGCCAGGCGATCGAGCTCCAGCCACAGCTCCGGGTGCACGTCGCCACCCGGCAGGCGCAGCCGGATCATGAAGCTGAACGCGTACTCCTCACCCACCCGGCGGCGATCGTTGCGGAGATCGCGATCGTCCTGCTGATAGCTCCCGTGGAACTTCAGGATCTGGTAGCCGGCATCGGTGATGTGCGTCGTCGGCGATGCGAATTCCTCGAGGAGCGGGGCCCGGAGGCCCTCGCTCTGCTCCTTGAGGATCTCGACGCCGGACCGCTCGTCGGTCGACTCGGACATGGTGGGGTCATCCGTTCCTCCTGCGGGCCGGGCTAGGCGCCGACGCCGGCACCCATCGCGACCGGCTTCTCGATCGGGACGCCGATGAGGCTGCCGTACTCGGTCCAGCTGCCGTCGTAGTTGCGGACCCGCTTGTAGCCGAGGAGCTCGTGGAGGACGAACCAGGAGTGGGAGCTGCGCTCGCCGATCCGGCAGTA
>DATHGS010000312.1:0-3218 GCA_035490155.1 Candidatus Methylomirabilota bacterium
GTGCCCTTCGTGTACGGGCGAAGGTCTGTCGACTTGGCCGCCGTCGGGAACGAGACCTTCCCGTAGTTGCGCGGGTCCTGGTAGATCTCGCGGATGATGATCCGGACGTCCTTGTCGCCGAGCGAGGTGACGCCGGCTGCATACTTGTTGCCCTCGGCAAGGAGCTTGAGGAGGCGGGCAGCGACGCGCGGCTCGACGATCCCGATCCGCATCCCGTTGCTCGTCGCGATGAGCCGGTTGCCCTCAGGCGTCAGCTCGACCGCGTCGCCCGGGTTGACCTGGGCCAGCTTGCGCGGGTTCGGCAGGTCCGTCAGGAACGCGAAGCCGGTCTTGCCGGTCTCCTCGACGAAGATCGAGACGGGGGCCTTGCTGCCCTCCTGGGCCGGCACGGTCTTGTCGCCGGCCTCGACGAGGAGGACCCGCAGCCGATCGATGTTGCGCTCGGCGATCCGGTTCGTCGGGTCGAGGGCGAGTGCCGTCTGGTAGTGCTCGCGCGCGGCGCCGAGCTCGCCGAGCTCCCAGAGCGACTTCGCCAATCGATTCTCGGCCTCCGCATCTGGCCCGAGCTCGAGCAGCCGGCGGTTCGTCTCCGCAGCGTCGGCCCACTGCGCGGCCGTCGCCTGGGCGATCGCCTGGTCTGCTAGCTGGCGCTTGAGTCGTGTCTGGTTGACGGCGCTCGCCGGCTGGGAATCGACTTCGGGGAAGGTCACGAGGGGGTCGTCCTTTCGAGGTGATCGATCATGCCCGACGGGGTCTCCGGCGCCGGTACGCGGTCCCGCAGGGGGCAAGGCTTTCTAGCACCGTCGGGCCGATGCGTCAAACGGGCGGGGTCGTTCCTTCGCGCCATCCGATCCCCCGCCACGGCCCCAACTGGTCCAGCGTCCAGCATCGACCAAACCGCACAATGAACGGGTCATGCCAGCGCGTCATAACCGGGGGAACGGGGGGATCGCCGCTATCGGCGCGCTGATCGGGGTTGCCGCGGCGACCGCCCTGGCGATCGGAGTGAGCAGGCCGGGGCCGGGGCCTGGTCCCTCCGCCCCGCCCGCAATCGCAACTGCGACGACGACCGGGCCGGTCGTGTTCTACGAGGTCCTGGACGCCGACGGCTCGCAGGTCGTGGCCCGATCGCTCGACGGCAGGAGCCTCGCCCGGGTCATCGCCCGCCGCCCGAACCTCGATTACGCCCGAACCTGGACCGTGGATCCCTCCGGCCGCGTCGCGATCGCCCATTTCGACGGCAGCGACGGGTCGCGCCTCGAGGCCATCGACACGGTCACCGGGGCGAGCCGCTGGATCGTCGATTCGCCCGCCGTCGATCTCGGGTTCGGGGCCTGGTCGGCGGACGGAACAAGGTTTGCCGCGACCACCCAGCCCGAGGACGCCACCAAGCGCCAGGCCGTCATCGTCGACGTCGCGAGCGGCGCACTCATAAACATTCCCATCCCGCCCGATCCCGGCATCCAGGGGTTCGACGCCGACGGCGCGCTCGTCCTGCGCGAGCGCCTCACGGACGCGATGCAGCAGACGCGCGGCTGGCGGTTCCTCCGGGTCGATCCGGCCACGTCGAAGATCGAACAGCTGTCCGTTCCACCCGCGATCGGCCCGAGCACGACCGGCGGCGACGACGTCGATCCGGCGACCGGCGTCGGGCTCGACCTCGCTCCGCGGGAAGATGGGACCGGGACCGATGTTCGACGATGGTCGCTGGCCGGTGGCGGGCCGCGGACCATGGCCACGTTCGGGTCGGTCGACACAATCGCCCTGGATCCCGCCGGCCGCCTCGTCGCGATCGGCGTCGGCGACACGTCAGTGGTCGTCGCCGGCCTCGACGGCCGTTCGTCACCGATCTGGACGGGCAAGGGGAGAGGCGACCTTGCCTGGTCGGCCGACGGCGACTATCTGGGCGTCAACTCCTGGGATCGAGTCTCCCGGATCGATGTCGTCGAGCGGGCGAGCGCTCGAGTCGTCCACCTGCCCATCCCGTCTGGGATTGCGCAGGCAACACTCGTCCGGATCGTCGGCGGTGTCGCGCTGCCCCAGGCGGCGCTGCCCGCCAGCGAGCCGACCCCGACGCCGACACCCGGCCCGTCCGGTCCCGACCTCGCGGCAACGTCCGCTGTCATCGCGGGCTGGATCGACCAGACCGGGCCGCACGCGATCGCGCACGTCGAGCGGCTCATCCCGACGCAAGGGGGCGGTTTGCGCTCGACCTCGGCGATGGAGCCCGCCGATGTCGGCGTGACACCCGCTCCGGCCAGCGGGGACGTCGGCGGCGATGGCCTGCTGCTGTCGTTGTTGCCGCGGCCGGGAAGCCCTGACGTGCTCGTCTGGGTGGACACGCCCGAGGGTTCCCGAGCCTGGCTCTGGGAGCCGGGCGGCACGCGCCGCGACCTGACGCTGCCTGCCGGCTGGCCATCACGGACGAGTGACGTCAGCTGGCGGCCCGACGGACTGGGACTCGCGGCGACCGCCTACGAGACGGGTGCCGACGGAGCGACCAGGGCAGGCTTCGTCATCGGAACCATCGGAGGCGATACGCGGCGGGTTGGCCTCCCGTCGGATTACGACCGGCTCGAGGGCTGGTGGAGCCAGGACGAGCTGCTCGTCGGCCATGCCATCTGCACAGAGGGCTGTCCGGGGCGGTATTCGTACTCGGCCCGGCTCGACTTGGCCAACGGGAAGCTTCGCCAGTTCAGCTCGAAGGATCACGGCCGCCTGCCGATCCATTACTGGTCGATCGACGACAGCGGCCGGACGATCCTCCTGAGCGCAGTCAACGAGGACACATCGAACGACATCCGGATCGACTGGCCGGCATCGATCCCGATCGAGGGCGGACTCGACGTGGTCGGCTGGTCATCCGATGCGAGGTCCCTGTTCGTCACGGCCCGGACGGCCGCCGGGCCGGCGATCTATCGGATCGACGATCCGATCGGGCGGGCACGAGCGGGCCACCTGACTGATCCGGCGCCGGTGCTGATCGGTGGCATGCCGGCGGGAGATGTGTCCGTTTCGCCGGACGGCCAATGGGCCGTGACATCGGATCGGACGGGCGCGTCGCGGCTGGTCGAGCTGGCCTCCGGCCGTGTCTGGCCGATCGACAGCGCCGCCACGATCGTCTGGCCGGATGGGGACTGAGGCGGCCGCGCTGCGCGATCCGTCGGGAGCCTCAGGTCCGGATCATCAGATTCCAGCCGGCCACGAGGATCCCGAGG
>DATHGS010000313.1:0-7710 GCA_035490155.1 Candidatus Methylomirabilota bacterium
GAAGAAGATGCCGCCGAGGATCGCCGGCTCGACGCCGAACCGGAGGTGGAACCAGTACGCCATGAGGCTCTGGGGGATGAACCCTCCTCCGAAAGCGTCGATCGAAAACAGCGCAGACAGTCGAGCGACCACCCCCCTCGATCGGCCGAGCCCAAGTCGCCGGCGGATCCCATCGTCGACGGCTGCGGCGTGGGGAGCCTCGACGCCCGGGCTGACGCGTTCGAACACGACGGCCATCAGCAGGCCGACGATCGCGTAGCCGATGACGATTGCGCGGTACGCATCGGCGGGAGCGAAGCCGGCGGCCAGGAGACCCTGGCTGAGGAACCCCGCCGCCAGCGCCCCGAACGCCGTCGCGACGTAGCCGGCGAGGTTGTACCAGGCAAACGTCGGCGTGCGTCGGGCGTCGGGCGTCGCCTGGCTGAGCGCCGCCTGCTCGACGGCGAGGAACGGACCAACCTCATTGCCGGTAGGGCTGATGACCCCGATCGTCGCGGCGAGGATCAGCAACGGGACCCAGCTCGTCACCGCGAACAGCACCCCCGCACCGACCATCAGCAGCGAGCCAGCGACGAGGACGCGGCGCCGGCCGATCCGATCGGCGTTCGTCGTCAGCCACAGCGAGATCACCGTGTCCCCGACGAGCGTGAGGGTCAGGATCGCGCCAATGGTCAGTGGGTCGAGGCCCAGGGCCGCCAGGTAAAGGACAAGGACGACGGCCAGGAACCCGTAGCCGAACATGCGCAGGACTCGCGTCGTGAACAGGAGCTGCCCGTCACGATCTAGGCCGCGCAGGCTGGCGATGAGCCCGGCGTCGAGCGGGGCGTTTGCCGACGTGGAGGTCACGGCCGGAGTCTACGTGCCAGAATGGGAGCGGAGGTGATTGGCGAGCAGATGAGCGACACGGACACGGCCGGCGGCGCCGCACACGGGTCGAGAGACACCCACGATCCAGGCGACATCGCCGACGAGCCGCACGGCCCGGACGACCACGGCGAGACGCACGGTCACGACGATCACGCCCATGGGTCGGAGGCGCTCGGTCCGATCGACGTCCAGGCCTGGGGCGCCTTTGCTGTCGGGATCGGGCTGGGTTTGCTAGTGGCGGTCTGCGTTGCCCTCTCGACGGGTGCCATTTGACGCCTCATCCCGGGCCGGAGCGGGGAATCATCCTCGCTGGTGAGGGCCGATCCGCATACGCTTGGCCGTGGAGGCGGAGCGTCATGGGCATTCAGGAAGTAACCAAGACCGTCGGGGTCGCCGACGTTGGCTTGATCCATCATCGCCGACGCGCAAGCGACCGGGCTCGCGAACGGGCTGGACGGGCCGCGTACTTCGGAGATCGGGCAGGCCTCCTTATCGCGACGGGCACCGCCGTGGCGCTGATGAGCTCGCGGGCCGAAGCCGAAGCTCCAGCCGAGCGGGCCGCCGATGGTCGGGGCCGGGAGCCGGCTGAGGGCTAGAACAAGCCGACGATATTGCCGTCGGCGTCGATGTCGATCTTCTCGCCGCCCGGGCGGGACGGCAGCCCGGGCATCGTCCGCATCTCGCCGACCAGTGGCGTGATGAAACCCGCCCCGGCCGACAGGCGAACGTCGCGGATCGGCACCGTGAAGCCGCTGGGCCGGCCCTTGAGGTTCGGGTCGTGGCTCAGCGAGTACTGGGTCTTCGCCATACACACGGGCAGGTTGCCGAAGCCCATCGCCTCGTAGCGCTTGATTGCCTTCGCGGCCAGCGGTGCGACGTCGATCCCCGCGGCCCCGTATACCTGCGTGGCGATGATCTGGATCTTCTCGCCGAGCGGAGCGTCATCCGGGTAGAGGAGCCGGAAGTTCGGTGCGCCTTCCTCCGCCGCCTCCCAGACGGCCTTGGCCAGATCCGCCGCGCCGGCACCACCGTCGACGAAGTGGGTGGCGACGACAGCGGCATGTGCCCCGGCCTCGAACGAGACTTCCCGGATCGCCTGGACCTCGGCCGCGGTGTCGGTCGGGAAGGCGTTGATCGCGACGACGACGGGAACCCCGAACAGGCGGACGTTCTCGATCTGCTTGGCAAGGTTCGACGCGCCCGCCCGAACCGCGGCGACATTCTCTTCGGTCAGGGCCGGGTCGAGCGGCTTGCCGGCGACGATCTTGCCGACGCCGCCGTGCATCTTCAATGCCCGGACCGTGGCCACGACGACCGCGGCGTCCGGCCGCAGCCCCGAGGCTCGGCACTTGATGTCGAAGAATTTCTCGGCGCCCATATCGGCGCCGAAACCGGCCTCGGTGCAGACGATGTCGTTCGTTGCAAGGGCCAGGCGGTCGGCGATGATCGAGTTGTTGCCGTGGGCGATGTTCGCGAACGGCCCGCAATGGACGAACGCGGGGCCGCCCTCGAGCGTCTGGAGCAGGTTCGGCTTGATCGCGTCGGTCAGCAGGACGGTCATCGACCCCGCGACGCCGAGGTCCTCCGTGGTGATCGGCGTGCCGTCGTTCGTCTGCGCGAGGACGATCCGGCCGAGCCGGCTGCGCAGGTCGTGGAGGTCCGTCGCAAGAGCGAGGACCGCCATGACCTCGGACCCGACGGTGATGATCCACTCGGTCTCGCGGGGGACGCCGTTTTCCTTGCCGCCGAGACCGATGATCGCCCGCCGCACCGCCCGGTCGCTGATGTCGACGACCCGCGGCCAGAGGATCGAGAACGGATCGATCCCGAGCGGGTTCTTGTGGTGGAGGCTGTTGTCGAGGAACGCTGCGGCGAGGTTGTGGGCCGCGCCGATGGCGTGGACATCGCCGGTCAGGTGGAGGTTGAAGTCCTCCATCGGGATGACCTGGCTGTAACCGCCGCCGGCCGCGCCGCCCTTGATCCCGAAGACCGGTCCGAGCGACGGCTGGCGGATGCAGACCGCCGCCTTGTGGCCGATGTGATTCAGGCCCTGGGCCAGGCCAACGGTCGTCGTCGACTTGCCCTCGCCGAGCGGGGTCGGCGTGATGGCCGTTACGACGACGTACTTGCCGCGCGGCCGCTCCGCCTCGAGGCGGCGGATCGCGCCGAGCGTCACCTTCGCCTTCGTCCGACCGTACGGCTCGATCTCGTCGTCTGCGAGGCCGAGGTCGCGGGCGACGTCGGCGATCGGGCGCGGCGTGACCGAGCGGGCGATCTCAAGATCGGACGGAAAGCTCATGCAGGTCCTCGTCTGACGATGCTGTCGGCGAACGTGCCGGCCGGCGGGGCGGTTGGCGCCTCCTGGTCTACGTCCGCGCTTCGCGTTGCCCGACCGGACGAGCCGCCAATCGGGCCCTTCGCTCTGTCCAGGGCCTGGGCCTGCGCCGCCCGGACGAGATGGGCGAGCAGGAGGGCGTTCGTCAGCGGACCGACGCCACCGGGCACCGGAGTGATCGCAGACGCGACCTGGCGGGCAGACTCGAAGTCGACGTCCCCGACGATCTGACCCTCGACGACGTTGATGCCGACATCGACGACGACGGCCCCGCGACGGAGCATCGGCCCGGTGATCAGGCCGGGGTGGCCGGCGGCGACCACCACGATCTCTGCGTCCTTGACGTGGTGGCGGAGGTCGCGGGTTCTCCGGTGACAGACCGTCACGGTTGCGTTCTCGCGCACCAGCAGGAACGCGGCGGGCATACCCACGACGGCCGAGCGACCGACGACGACTGCCCGTCGTCCCTCGATCTCGATCCCGGACCGGCGGAGGATCTCGACGGCGGCGTGGGCCGTTGCCGGCAGGAAGCCGTCGTAGCCGAGACGGAGCAGGCCGGCGTTCAGCGGATGGATGCCGTCGATGTCCTTGGCCGGATCGATCGAGTCGACGACCGCGCGCAGGCGAATCGTTGCCGGCAGCGGCATCTGGACGATGATTCCGTCGACGGTCGGATCCGCGTTGAGCGCGACGATCGTCTTCGTCACTCGCCGCTCAGACGCCTCGCCGCCGATCTCGACGAGACGGCCCTCGATGCCGACCTTGGCGCAGCCGCGAAGGATCTGAGTGAGGTACACCATCGACGGCGCGTCGCGGCCGACGATGACGATGGCAAGGCCCGGCGGCCGACCCTCGATCGCCTGGAATGTGGCGACGTCCTCGGCCACCGCCTGGCGGATCTCCGAGGCGATCGGCCCACCGGCGAGAAGCCGCGCGCTCTCTTGCCCCACCGGTCAGGCGCTCATGCGGGCACGGCGTCGCGTGACGAACCGCTCCGGACCGCTTCGTGCGTGGCGGCGGCCAGACCGGCGATTGTGTCGAGCCAGCCCATGACCTGGGCGGTCGTCTCCTTGGCGAATGCCTCGTCATCGACCGCGGGCAGGTTGACGAGCACGTTTTCGGTCGCTCCGCGAGCCGCGGCCTCGGCGAGCTGGGCGGCCACGTTCAGGTCGCTCGAGGCGTTGACGTTGCTTCGCCCCGCCAGCACCTCCGCGGTCACGACGAGCTCGAGGCACGCTTCGACGGTCGCGAGGGGAACCTCGGAGGCGACTCGGGCGGCCGCCGAGAGGGCCGTGGATCGCGTCGTTCGTTCCTCGTCGGTGTCGCGCGGGAGCTTCGCGGCCGCACCGAACGTGGCGTAAGCCGCGGCATCCTCGTCCGCCAGCTCGAGGAAGCGCCGCGAGAGCCGGCGGCCGACGTCAATCGCCCGCTCGTGCAATGCCGCGTGCTCCGCGTACTTTGGGCGTCCCTCCGATAGGGCCGCGACCATGGCGACGAGCGCGGCGCCGAGCGACCCTGCGACCGCCGACGCGCTGCCGCCGCCGGGCACCGGATCCGAAGAGGCCAGACGATCGACGAACGCCGCGAGCGTCAGGTCCGCGAACGACGTTCCGTGCGACGCGTCATCGGGCATGGACCGATTGTAAGTTGCGGCTGCGGACGAGGCCGTGCCGTCTCACCGCGGACGATCGGGAACGGGGCGGGCGCGGTACCGGCGCACCCGCCCCACTTCCGAACCCCCAACCAGGGAACGGCGCCTTCCCCAGGCGCTCGTCAGGCCGCGACGCGCCGTTCCTCGTCGAGTGCCGTGATCGTCCAGCGACGCGACCGGTGCTGAAAGGTGAGCGCCAACCGCGCCCTGGGCGTCTCGACCTCGAACAGCGTTCGCGGTCCGGTGATCACCGGGAAGGCGGCCGCTTCCTCGCGGACCGCGGTCAGCCGGGTCACCGGCAGTCGTTCCTCTCCCCAGGTGATCTCTCGTGGGCTGCCGTCAAACCATCCTGTTCGCACGCGGACCTCGACGGGCTCGACTCTGATCATCGCCATCACATAGCTCCTTCGGCGGGTGGGCTCTGTCCGTCGGCGGGGACACTGCGGCGACAGAACGTCTGTTCGGTTGTGACGTCACCGTAGACCGAACAGGTGTTCGATGTCAAGCGTCGTCGGCGAGATCGTCGATGCCGTCCGTGTCAGCTTGCGTGTCACGATCCTCCGGCGCGCCTTCGGGTGCCGCCGCGAGGGCCCGAACGTCGGACGGATCCCGCTCGAACGGAGCCGGCAGTCGAGCTCCCAGCAGTCGGGCCCTCGTGATCGACTTCTCCCCGAACCGGTGCCGAACGGCGTCGGCCGCCTCGACGACGCGCCGGCGGCGAGGATCGTCGGCCCCGAACAGCGCCAGCTGGTCTCGCTCACCGAGGCCCGACGCGGTGACCCCGAGCAATCGGATCCGGAGCCCGCGGACCTCGGGCAGGGCGAGCTCGAGAGCCGTTCGAAAGATCGGGTCGGTCAGGTCGGTCGGCTCGGTCAGGGTTCGCTGTCGGGTGATCGTCCGAAACGATGAGTCCCGGATCTTCACCGTCACGGTCGCTGCCTTGACCCCGGAATCGCGCAGCCGCCCGGCCACGCCCTCGGACATCGCCAGGATCGTCCGCTCGATCGTTTCCCGATCCGAGGTGTCGACGTCGAACGTGTGCTCATGACCGACCGACTTCGCGGCATCTCGACCACCGACCGCGTCCGGGTCGATCCCGCGAGCCCGATCGCCGAGGGAGGCACCATGCTTTCCGAACCGACGGATCAACAGGTCGTCGGGCAGCGCCGCAAGGTCGCCGATCGTCCGGACGCCGTATTCGCGGAGGGCGACCGCCGATTTGGCGCCGACGCCCCACAGCCGGGTGATCGCCAGCGGTTCGAGGAAGACCGACTCCTCGCCGGGCGGGACGACGACAAGGCCGTCCGGCTTCCGGAGGTCCGAGGCGATCTTTGCGACCAGCTTGGTCGTGGCGACCCCGACCGACGCCGTCAATCCGACCTCCTTCCGAACCGCGGCCTTGATCTGCCGGGCGATCGATTCGCCGTCGCCGAACAGCGGCCGCGAGCCGGTCACGTCGATGAACGCCTCGTCGATCGAGATCGGCTCGACGAGCGGGCTGAACCGCCGGAGGATCGCCATGACGTCGCGGCTGACCGACTGATACTTCGTTCCGTCAACCGGAAGGAACACGGCCTGCGGGCAGAGCCGGCCCGCCTGGCGGAGCGGCATCGCCGAGTGAACGCCGAAGGCGCGAGCCTCGTAGCTCGCCGCGCTGACGACTCCGCGCTGGTTCGGCCCGCCGCCTCCGACGACCACCGGCCTGCCGCGCAGCTCCGGCCGATCGCGCTGTTCGACAGCCGCGAAGAACGCGTCCAGGTCGACATGCAGGATCGTCCGCGGCTCCATCGCCTCATCATCGCCGGAGGATCAACGTCGCGAGCGCGCCGACTCGCCGGCGCTCGGGGCAAGCTCGTCGGCCACCCGGATATGTCCTGCGATTCCCGCAACTGCCAAATGTTCGTGGGGTGAACGTTAGGCCAGATTTGTCGCCCGGAAACGCGCGCCGGGTGGTCGCGGTAAGCCCTCTAAGGCTAATCGCGGCTCGAATCGTGCCCTGCGCTGGCCAAAACCGGTCTCGGACCGCGCCTAACGGTCATCCTGGTGAACATTTGGCGAGATTGGGCGCCGCCGACGACCGCCGGCCGCGAACTCGTTCGGGCGAACCGCGACGGAGCCTAGCCCTTCGGCTCGACGACGATCGTCACTTCCGGCGCCAGACCGGAGAAGACCTTGATCGCGACCTTGTACGTCCCGAGCGACTTGAGCGGCTCCTCGAGATCGATCTTGTGGCGATCGACCGTGATCCCTCGCCGGCCCAGGGCATCGGCGATGTCCTTTGACGTGATCGAGCCGTAGAGCTTGCCGCCCTCGCCGACCTTGACCCCCATCGTCAGCGTCGTCGACGCGATCCGGGTTGCAGCAATGTCGGCGTCTTCACGCTCGCGCTTGCGCTTGTCCTCGCGGCTGGCGATGTCATGCTGCCAGGCTCGGTAGGCGCCGCCGGCGGCAGGGACGGCCAGGCTCTTCGGGATCAGGAAGTTCGTCGCGTAGCCATCGCTTACGGTCTTCAACTCACCGCTCTTGCCGAGCTTCTCGACGTCACTCGTCAGGATGACCTTCACGCGACCGAACCCTCCTTCGAGATCCAGGCCCGAAATCGCGGACCGAGACCGGTGTGCTCGAATGCTTCGCCGGCCTGCCCGATGAGCTGCGGGATGCGGCGGATCGTCTTGCGGACCGGGCCGGGCGTCAAGCGCCGGACGCGAGCCATGTCCTCCTCGAAGGCCGATCGCTCGATGTCGAGCTCGGACAGCTTCTCGTAGAGGAGGTCTTTCGGGATTCCGTCGAGGAACAGGTCGACGGCGAGGACGACGACGACGAGGTCGTCGAGACCGCCGAGAAGCGGGATCTCGTC
>DATHGS010000314.1:0-3407 GCA_035490155.1 Candidatus Methylomirabilota bacterium
GTGGCCGCGCCACGTTCCATCGAAAAAGGTCGCCTGGTAGATCACATCCGCGCCGGAGGCCATCGCCGCCTCAGTCTCCGCGGCCGCCGCCCGGAGCTGGTCGCCGCGGTCCTCGATCGAACCATCCAGCTCGATCGTGATGGCGGACCGGCCTTCCGCCTTGAGGTCGGCGAGGAATCGTCGCTCGTGCTCGAACCCTCGCTTGCGGATGATGTCCAGCTCCGGGTCATCCCGCATGGGCCGCGCCACCAGCCCGGCCAGCGCCCCACGCTCGAGCTGCGTCAGGTGCTCACAGGCGAGATAGGCGACGAGATCAGTGGCCGCATAGACCGGGCGGCCGTCGATCGTCTGCACGATCCAACCTTACCCGCGAGGCGCGTCAGGTTGCCTGTCACGAGTCGGGGGATGCGACTCGTCCGGTTTCGAACGCCAGAGGAATTCGCTTCCATTTCCGTCGATTCGTCCGATCTCGGAGTCCGAACTCGGACGAGCGAGGAGGATCGGATGTGGATTCGCGCGGCGTTCGCTTTCGGACGATCCAGCCGGACGAGAAGGAAGCGGCGGCACCGACCCGGCGACGATGGTGTCGTATCGTTCGCCCACGATGACCGAGAAGCGAGAGGAGCGCGACTGGAACCCGTGGCGGCCGCCGTCGCGGGAGAAGCTCATCGATCGCCAGATCCGCGAGGCCCAGGAAGCCGGCGCGTTCGACGACCTGCCGTTCCGGGGCGAGCCGTTGCCCCTCGTTGACGACTCGGCGGCGGGTGACTGGGCCCTTGCCTACCGCATCCTCAAGGGCGCGCGGATGGCACCGCCCTGGATCGAGACGGACAAGGAGATCCGGGCCCTGATCGGCGAGCGCGATGCGATCGTGGAACGCGCCCCGCGATCGTCGGCGATCGGCCGCCAACGCGATCGTGACGAGCTGCGCCGGGTCGCCGACGCCGCCAACCGCGCGATCACCCGGCTGAACCAGGAGGCGCCGACCTTCCGCCAACACCGTCGTCTCCTCGACCTCGACGCCGAGCTCGAGGCCCTCGCGCGGGCCCACGACACCGACGGAAAACGCTGACCTCAGGCGACGAGCGCGTCGACCGCCTCGCCGAAGACCTGGGTGTGGCGATCGACGTCGGCGGCCGTCGTGGCCGGGCTCATCAACGCCATGTTGTGGAACGGCGTCATGAGCACGCCGCGGTTCATGACCGCGAGGTGGAGGTACTTGTCGAGCAACGGGTCGACGTGGGCGATCTGCTCCGCACCGTCGCGCGGCGGCGTCGGCATGAAGTGGTATTCCGCCCGGGCGCCAAGACGTGTCACATGCCAAGGCACGCCGCGCGACCGGATCACGTCGTTGACGCCGGCTTCCCAGCGTTCTGCGAGGGGGATCATCCGGCCGAACGCCTCGTCGTTGAGGACCTCGCCGAGCGTTGCCCGGACCGCGGCAAGCGACAGCGCGTAGCCGGCCAGCGTTCCACCGACCCCACCGATGTCGAACCGACCGGGCATCAACGCCCGAACCCGTTCGGCGATCGCCTCCGTCATGCCGTATGTGCCGACCGGGATCCCGCCGCCGATCGTCTTGCCGATGACGAGCATGTCCGGCTCGAGCCCGTCCCGGCCGGTCATCCCGCCTGGGCCGGCGCAGATCGTGTGGGTCTCGTCGATGATGAGGACCGTGCCCGTGCGGCGCGTCAGCTCGCGGAGCGCGTCGTGATAGCCGGGCTCCGGTAGGACGATCCCGACGTTCGTCAGGGCCGGTTCCACCAGGACCGCGGCTACCTGCTCGTCCACCAGCGCGCGCTCGAGGGCGTCGACGTCATTGAACGGCACGACACGGCTGGTCAGGGCGGGATCGACCGGCGGGCCGATGTTTCCGTCGCTCGCGATGACATGCCCGTCCGGGTCGAGCGTTGCGAGCGTCTCGTCGACCGACCCGTGATAGCACTCGTCGTGGACGAGGATCTTCGACCGACCCGTGATCTGCCGGGCGAGCCGGATCGAGAAGCGGTTGGCGTCGGTTGCGGTCATCGTGAACTGCCAGAGGGGCAGCCCGAACCTGCGACGGAGCTCCTCGCCGGCGGCGATCGCGTCCTCCGTCGGGAGCATGTGGGTGATGCCACGACGCATCTGGCGCTCGACCGCGGCGATCGTCGGGGCCGGTCCGTGGCCGGCCATCGCGCCCGTGTCGCCGAGACAGAAATCGGCGTAGTCGTGGCCGTCGACGCAGCGGAAGCTCGCACCCGACGCCGTGTCGACGAACAGGGGAAAGGGCGACGCCCATTCGCTCATCCAGTTCATCGGGACGCCGTCGAGCAGCGAGTGCCTGGCCTGCTCGAACAGCTCGGCGGATCGGGGGTGAGCGGAGCGGAAGCGGTCCGCCTCCTCGGCCATCAGGCGGGTGAGGCGGGCGCGGTCGACGGTATGGGCGGCATTGGTCGGCATCGGCCGATGATGCGCTTAGCCGTCGAATTGGCGCCGGCAAATCCCGCCGGGTGCGACAAGCGCCCGCCGATCATTAGATGGTGCTCAGGCCGCGGCGCAATGGCCGCGGCGCAGGAGCGCGATCAGGACGAGCCCGGTCGGTGGACCGGGTCGGTCCTTCAGTGGATGCGGCGGGTGAAGCCGCAGATGTCGCAATGAGCGGTGCCGCTCATCGGATCGACGGTTAGATAGCTGGTGCAGCCGTTGGTGCTGCAATAGGGTCGGCTGGCAGAGGCCGAGCGGCGCCGCAGACGGCGGTTCGCCACGCTTCGGCCCGCGACCGACATGGTCGTGGTACGCGGATTCAATATCCTGTTCCTTACTGGTCGCGCGTCTCGCGGGCGCATATTGCGCTGAACGCGGCATCGCGACCCTGGTTCGCTCGTTAACGGTTCGAATCAATGAGAACCGGAGCGAGATTGCTGGTTTCCTGTCCGGAGCGATGGCGGGAGCGGGTTGGGCTCTACCGACGGTTCGCCTCTGCGGACTGTCTGAATCATGACCCAAAGTTGTTGATTAGTCAAATTCCCCATTCGGGGGTCCGGGCGAGCACCTGGCCCGGATTGATCGCGAGGTTCTTCAGCGTTCGTTCAGAAACCCGTGTTAAGCCTGTGCGATGCACCTGCTCGTGGTCGAGGATGATCCGCGCCTCGGGCGACTCCTCGTTCGACTCTTCTCCGAGGACCGACACGTCGTGGAGCTCAGCGCCACCGGTCGCGACGGCCTCCAGGCCGCCGACAGCGGGGCGAGTCTCGACGCGATCATCCTCGACATCGGCTTGCCCGACATCGACGGTCTCGAGGTTGCCCGACGAATTCGAAGCCGGGGCTCGCACACCCCGATCATCATGCTGACTGCCCGCGACGGCGTGCCCGACCGGATCGCGGGTCTCGATGCCGGTGCCGACGACTACCTGACAAAGCCAT
>DATHGS010000315.1:0-10449 GCA_035490155.1 Candidatus Methylomirabilota bacterium
GTGTTGCCGAGCTGGAAGCCGACCAGGAGCATGCTCAAGGCGAGCTGCCATGGCTCGCTGCTGAGAGCCACACCGGCAAACACGATCGCCTCGACGACCGCGCTCCGGGCGATGACCGCCTTGCGGCTGTACTTGTCGGCCCACACGCCCCACAGCGGAACGAGCGGCATCCCGACGACGAAGACGAGCGCCGAGAACAATCCGACGAACGGGACTCGCTCCGCGTCCGGAACGCCCATCTCGTGGAGATATGGAGCCAGGAACGAGAAAACCTGGGAAACGCCGAGACCCTCGACCATCGAGGTGAGCGAGAAGACGACAACGATCCGCCGCCAGTCGTCGCGACCTGCAGAACGATCTGGCTGGGCGGCCGAGGAACCGACCGGTAGCGCGTGCGCTGGCGTGGGCATGAGGACGAAGCCTAGGGCTTTGCGGAGATCCGCACGGCATCGCCGGCGCGTAAACTCGGCGAAGGGAGGTGTGCTCGAATGCTCGGTCGATGGGTCACCCGAATCGTCGACGCGCAGGCTCGCTGGGCGACGCCGTTCGGCGACTTCAACCACCGCTGGCTGACCGCCCTCTTCGGGCCGATCCGGCCGGTCAAGGACTTCCTCAACGGGACGTGGCTCGGCCACCCGGTCCACGCGGCGCTGACCGATCTGCCGGTCGGAGTGATGACCGTCGCGATCGTCCTCGACGTCATCGGCCAGCCGGTCGCAGCCGACGTCGCCGTCCTCGTCGGTGTCCTGTCAATCGTCGCGACCGCCGTCAGCGGCCTGGCCGACTACACGGACGTCGACGGGAAAGCCCGGAGCCGGGCGACCGTCCACGCGACGGTCATGACGATCGCCCTGATCGTGTTCGCCATATCGCTGTTGATTCGGGCCGGCAACCCGGCCGATCGAGCGATCCCGATCATCCTCCTCGTCATCGGCTACCTGATCCTGACAGTAGGCGCCGAGATCGGCGGCGATCTCGTCTACCTCGTCGGGACGAACGTCAATCGGCACGCCTGGCGCGGTGCCGGAACGAAATGGGTGGCCCTCGACCTGGGTGGCCTGCCGGACATCCCGGAAGGCGGCCCGACGAAGGTCAAGGCGGGCATCAACACCCTGATCCTCGTTCGAACCGGCGAGACGATCCTCGCCCTCCACGAGACGTGCGCCCATGCTGGTGGACCGCTGTCGGAGGGCACGCTCGTCGACGGCTGTATCCAGTGCCCGTGGCACGGTTCGCGGTTCCGGCTCATGGACGGCCACGTCGCCCGCGGCCCCGCGATGTACGACCAGCCGGCCTACGAAATTCGCCGATCCGATGAAGGTTTCGAGGTGCGGCGAGCTGCCGGCTGACGTACGATCTGCCCGGGAACGCATATCCGACCGCGCGGGTTTGTTGGGGGAAACATGAGCCACCTTGCGACCACGATCAGGGTGGCCGCGCCGCCGGAAATCGTCTTCGATCTGGTCGCGGACCCGGCACGCGGCCCGCAATGGCAGACGATGATCAGCGACATGGGCGAGATCTCGGGGCGCCCCGGTGGTGTCGGCTCGAGCTACGTCGGCTATTACCGCGTCGCCGGCCGACGGCTCGAGGGACGTTTTGTCGTCACCGCCGCTGAGCGGCCGACACTTCACCAGGCAGCCGGGACGACCCGCGGCGGCTGGACCCGCTGGACGACGATGATCGAGCCGATCGATGGCGGCTCGGAGGTCCGGGTGGATCTCGAATACGAGCTTCCGGGCGAGATGATCGGCAGCCTGTTCGGCAAGCTCACCGGGTATCGTCTCGAGCAGGAGCTCAACAAGACGTACGACAACCTTCGGAAGCTGGCCGAGGCCGAGGCCCGGCGAGCCGAGCCGTGGTCCGGAGCCGGCAGGGGCGCCGGTGGCCTCGCGATCGCCAACACCCCCGACACCCCCGACACCCCGAGGGCGTCTGACGACGAGGGCACGGCGGCTCCGATGGTCGCGGAGCCGGTCCCCGCGAAGGCCCTCTAGCATCGCCTCGGCCGGTCCGCTTCGGATCCCCGACCCCTCGGTCATCGTTCTCGTCGGGGCCGCCGGCGCCGGCAAGTCGACGCTCGCCGCGCGCCTCTTCGCCCCGTCCGAAGTCCTCTCGTCGGATGCGTTTCGCGAGGCGGTCGCGGGCGACGCCGCGGACCAGGGTGCGACGCGGCTGGCGTTCAGGATCCTCCATCGCGGACTGGAGAAGCGGCTGGCTGCTCGGCGGCTCACGGTCGTCGACGCGACCAACATCGAGGCGCCCGCCCGGCGGGCACTGCTCGTGCGAGCGGCCGCCGCGCGGGTGCCGGCCGTCGCCATCGTCCTCGCCCTGCCGGCGACCGTCGTCGCGGCCAGGAACGCCGGACGCATCGGCCGGATCGTCGACCAAGCCGTCGTCGATCGCCACCTCCGGAGCCTGACGGCTGTCCTTGCCACCGATCGGCTTGGCGCTGAGGGTTTCGCCGCCGTCCACGTCCTCAGGACGGCGACCGAGGTCGACCTCGTGCGGATCGAACGGGTACCCACGGGCTGACCATCAGCCCCACCGACGCGGCCCCGACACCGCCGAAAATGGTCCGAGATCGAACGGCGCCAGAAATCACTTTCGTCGCGCGCGATCGTCCGAGTTCAGCTTCCGGATTCGGAGGATCAGTCGGAATGGAAGTGACTTTGGCGGGCGTCCGGTTTCGGACGATCGGCCGCGGGCCTGAGCCCGGCCTCAGCCGCGGACGACTCGCCCGAACGGCCGCGCGCGAAACTCGACCCAGACCCCGTTGTGCGTATAGACGTCGTCGCGGCAGAGGTCGAGAGCCGCGGTCTCGTCGGCTGCCCGGACCAGCAGGATCGAGGCCGAGACGTCGACGAACGCTCCGGCCTCGATGACGACGCCGGCGTCCTCGAGCTCGATCAGCCGAGCCAGGTGCTGAGCCCGGAACGGAACGCGGGTCTCGGCGGCGTCGGGCGCATACGTCGCCTCGACGAACCAGATCGGCTCGACGGCGGCGGTCGGGATCGAATCGGGCATCGGTCTCCTCGCATCGGCTTGGAAAGAAGAGAGGCTGAAGGGTGCAGGACGAGCCTAAACGGTCCGCGCCAGGTCAGGTGCCGCCGCCGGCGCCGATCAGGGCGATCCCCGCCACCGCGGCGAGGATCCCCGCGGCGTGGCTGCGCGTGACCCGCTCGCCGAGCAGTGCGATCGCCAGCAGGATCGTCGTGACCGGGTAGAGCGACGAGAGTGTCGCCGCCACGTCCAGCCGGCCGGCCTGGGTCGCGAGGACGTACAGGGCGTTGCCGGTCATGTCGAAGAGCCCGACGGCGAGCGCGAGCGGCAACACGGCCCGCGGCAGCCGCAAGCTCCGTCGGCCACCGAGCGCGAGGCCGGCGATGACCAGGGTCGCGGTCACCTTGACGACGAACAGTGGCCCGAACACCTGGCCGTGCGGCAGCTGGCCGATGAGGATGTTGAACGTGCCGATCCCGACGCCACCGACGAGCCCGAACTCGATCCCGGAGCGGGCGCCGTCGATCCCGGGAACGCGCGACACGAGGATCACCGCGACGAGCGCCAGGCCGATCCCAGCCAGGACCGGCGGGCTCGGCAACCCGGCGACGATCATCCCGAATGCAACCGGCATCGTCGCCGCGATGACGGCGGTCACGGGCGCGACGACCCCCATCCGGCCGACGGCAAGGCCCTGGTACAGGCAGAGAATCCCCACGACCACAGCCGCGCCGGCGGCGGCCGCGATCGCGATCGACGCAGGTGGAGGGGCGCCCTCCGCGGCGAGGATCGCGAGTCCGCCGGCGAGAATCGCACCGAGCGCCTGGACGACCAGGGACACGCCGAGAACAGGCCCACGACGGCTGGCCATCCCACCGCCGAAATCGCCCGCGCCCCAGGCGACGGCAGAAGCGAGGCCGAACAGGATGACCGACGAGCCTGCCCCGAACGGCTCAGACGTGGGCAGTGTCCTCCGCGCCGGCCCCGACGCCGGCGAGGTCGTCGACCTCCGTCGGGCCGTTTAGCGGGACGACCGCGTCGGCCGCCGCGTCGTATCGGTCCGAAGTCGTTAGGTAGATCACCTGGAAGTCGCGGGCGATATCGCGGAGGAGCTCGAGGGCGCGTGTCGCGCGGGCATTATCGAAGGTCACGAACGGATCGTCGAGGATGAGCGGCGGCCGGCGGTCCCCGGTGACGAGGCGAACGAGCCCGATGCGAGCGACGAGATAGACGAGATCGAGCGTTCCCTGGCTGAGCGACGTCACGTCGACCCAGTCGCCGCGTTCGGGGGCGTGGACGCGGATGTCGAGCGTCTTGTCGTCGACCGAGACGCGGCGGTATCGGCCGCCCGTGACCCGTGCGATGTCGTCGACCATCTTCCGCTCGAGATAGCGCGTCGCCGACTTCATCGTCGCCTGCTCGGCCGTCTCGATCTCGCGCAGGGTTCGGTCGTAGATCCGGGCCCGCCGCTGGAGCCAGGCGAGCTGCTCGCGCCATGTCGCCAGGCTTTCGCCATGCGCCGCCACCTGTTCAGCGTCGACGTTGTTCGCCTCGACCCGGGCCCTGGCGTTGGCCTCGTCGTCGCGGGCCCGTTCGAGCGTTGCTTCGAGATCGCGAACCTCGACCTCCAGGCGCTCGCGGGCGCGCGGCTCGCGGGCGATCGGCCCGATCTCCTCGAGCGCGTGGGTCTTCTGCTCGACCTCGAGGGCGGCCGCGTCGCGCATGCGAGGCAGCGCGTCGGTCGATTCCTTGCCGACGAGGCCATCCAGCTGGGCCTTCAGGCGATCGATCCGTGAAACGTGCTCCTGCTCGGCCGCCAGCAGGGTCTCCGCTGCCGGCAGGTCCTCGAGACTGATCGATGCGAGCTGGCTGGCCGTGTCCGCCTCCGCTCGGCGAAGCTCCTCCTCCATGTCCGAGCGACCGCGCAGCCGGCGGTCGATCTCGACGTCGCGCAGCTCCGTCTGCATCGTGTCGCTGCGCCGCAGCCAGAGCGCGACGAAGGCGATGATGAAGCCGACGCCGGCCGCCACCGCGCCGAGCATCTCGGGAGTCGTGCCGAGGTCCAAGACGCCGCTCAGGCGGGCGGCAAACGTCCCGCCCGCGACCACCGCGCCGAGGAGAACGAACAGGATCGCGATCCGCGACAGCGGTCGCCAGGTCGGTTCCGGGGGGACCTCGAACTGGACCTCGATCTCGCCGGCCAGGGCCGCTCGCAGCTCACGCATCCGACCGTCGAGGATGCGCAGGCGTCCGACCATTTGCTCAAGGACGACCAGCGGATTGGGTGACGGATGGGTGCCATGGAGCTCGCCCAGCTCATCGGCGACCTTGACCGCCTGGCGAAAGCGCTCGAAGCGCTCCTGGGCGGCGACGCGCTCGGAGCTCAGGCGCTCGGCCAGGCGGGCCTTCTCGAGGAGTGATCGGCGCTCGGCGAGATCGCGATCCGTGTCGGCTCGACGGTCGCGAGCGCCGGACAGGGTGTCGCGATCGCGTTCCAGCTGGCCCAGGGCGATCTCGCCAAGCTCGACGGCAGACTCGGCCTGGGCGACTGCCTCCTCGGCGACCTTGAGGCGGCCGGGGTTCTTCGACCCTTTCGTGTTCAGGTCGTAGAGGGCTCGTTCGAGCGTCCGCTTGGCACGCGAGGTGCCCCGATCGGCGCCACTGATGGACGCCTGGAGGCGGTCGCGGAGCGTGGCCTCGTCTCGGTCAAGATCGGCCAGCTCGTGATGGCGGATCGAGGCAGTCGACCGGAAGAACGCCTCGGTCGGTATCCCGGTCAACTCGGCGAGCGCCTGGTCGGCAAGGGTCGGATCCGTGATGACCTCGCCGTCCATCTCGAGGCGCACCGTCCCCTTCGACCCGCGGAACGCCTTCTCCACCGACCCGCGACGGACGCCCTTTTCGTCGTCGTCGACCTCGAAGTCAATCGAGATCACCGGCCTGGCGTCTTCCGGCGCGTCCCACGAGCGAAGGGAGTCGATCTCGGCGGCGTTGGTCGTGACCTTCTTGGTGAGGACCAGCTCGAGGGCCCGCTGGATCGTCGTCTTGCCGGCCTCGTTTGGGCCGTGGACGATCGTGAGGCCGGGCGCGAGCGGGACCTCGAATTCGCGATACCGTCGGAAGTCGCGGACGCTGAGGCGGGTGATCCTCATCGGGCCTGGGCCGCGGTCACAGCGTCACTTCGTGGCCCGCGAGCAGCAGGCGGCCGAGGCGAAGGACGTCGCGCAATTCCGCGGCATCGGCGAGGTTGGTGTCGCTCGAGTCCGCTTCGAGCTCCGCGATGCGGGCCTCGACATCGTGGATGAATGCGCCGGCGATCGTGTCCGGCGACGGCAGCAAGCCGTCGGTCATGGCCGCCACGGCGACATCGCGAAAGCGAACCCGGAGGAACGAGCCCTTCAGCTGCTCCTCCACCTCGATCGGGTCGACGTCGAGCTCGTCCGGCCGGACGCCCGTCAGCCGGACGTCGAGTACGAGATCGGGATCGGCCATCGCTGAAAGCGTGGCGAGGAGCTGCGCCTGGGTGCCGATCTTGGCCGCGTCGATGTCGAGCCTGTCGAAGTGTGTCCGGCCGACCTTCCGTTCGAGGATCTGCACCGTTCGTGTACCGCCGGGATCATCGAGCTGGACCAGGAGGACCTTACCGGCTCCATCCTGGTTCACAGCGACCGGTTCGGGCGCTCCCGAGTAGGCGTACGTTGTGCCGCCGGCCTTGCCTCGTTGAGCCGAGTGCCAGTGACCGAGGGCGAGGTAGTCGAGGCCGGTCGCCGCGATCTCCTCCTTGGTCACGACCACCTCGTCGAATTCCGTCCTGTCGGGGATCGCGATCGACCCGTGGACCATGCCGACGTGCCACTTGGCGGCCGGCTCCAGGGCCACGCGCAGATCCAGCAGGGGGCTGTGCGGCGCGCGTTTCGTGCCGAAGATCGTCGCCTGGACCACGACGTCGCACGTCGCGAGGTGGACACTCGGGACCGAGGGCGTCAGGACCGTGACGAGGTCATCGTCCGGGCCGGACCCAGCGAGGGTCGGGAGGTCGTAGGCCCGATAGATGGAAGAGCGGTCGTAGCAGTCGTGCGTGCCGGGGATGATGACGGTCCGGATTCGCGCCGCGGCCAATCGCTTGAGCTCCGCCGCAACGCGCTCGACGGAGCGGCGCGGCTGGGTGTTCGAGTCGAACAGGTCGCCGGCGACGAGGAAGACGTCGACCTTCTCGGCGATTGCCAGGTCGATCGTGGCCTTGAACGCGGCGAACTGCCGCTCGCGCTGGGCCGCCGCGGCCTCTCCGAGGTCGTCGTGGCGGGCGCCGAGATGGACGTCCGCGGTGTGAAGCAATCGGAGCATCCGGCTGCGGCTGGCCTCCCTGTCCCGTTCCCATCGGAGCAACGAGGCGAGGTACAACCGGTCCCCGGTGCCCTCGCCGGCGGCGGGTTTCGTGCGAGCGAGGCGCCCCCTGGCCCTCGCTCGCCACCTCGAGTCTCGGTGTCCATTGTGACAGGTTGGCTGTCACGATCGCCAGTCGGGCCCCGATTCTGCGCGGTCAGCGAAGGCTGGCGACGCCTTCGCCGGGCGTCGCGGGCCTTGCGATTCCGTCGCAATGTCTCGATTCTCGACCCGTTGTATTCTCGGCCGAAGTACAACCGGTGCGCCCCGAAACAGGGACTCCTACATCGGCACCTGGATAGCGCGGCGCCGGCCGTTCCGACGCTCCTCGCGACGTTCCGTCTGCCGTTGTCCACGCCCGTGGCGGACCGACCGCAGCGCAGAGGAGAGGAAGACTGGTGACCTACGCCGATCGCATGCTGAGCTGCGTCGACTGCGGAGTGGAGTTCATCCACTCGGCCGCCGACCAGGAGTACTACGTGCAGAAGGGGTTCGCGTCCGACCCCAAGCGCTGTGCGAGCTGTCGAGCCAGCCGCCGCGCCAGCCGCGATGGCGGCTATGACGTCCAGGACATCGGCGGACCACGTGGCTACGAGCGCGGCGACGACCGCGCGGCGCGCGAGTACTTCGCCGTCATCTGCTCGTCCTGCGGCAACCAGGCGCAGGTGCCATTCAAGCCGCGGATGGACCGCCCGGTCTACTGCTCCGACTGCTTCCGCCAGGTCAAACCGGACTGACGCTCCGAGGGCGGTTGGTCCCCGCCCGAGGAACGCCCGCCGCCACTCGGCTGCCCCGCTCGGCGGCCCCGCTGAACCGCCATTTCATGCCAAAAGCCGCTCCCACCAGCCTTGGTCGCAGAATCGCGTCGATATCGGCTGACATGAGCCCCATCATCGGCCGACTCATCCTCGTCGTGACGGGACGTGAGGGGACGCACGCTCGGTTGCGGCACCCGCCTTAGCAGTGAGCCAATTGGATCGCGCCCAAGGATGCCGTGGCGGGCTTTTGGCATGAAAGTGAGTGAGAAGTCGGGCCTGGACCGCTGACGAGGGAGCTCGGACCCGGGCCTCGGTCATCGACTTTCGGTACACGCACATAACCGACCGACATGCGGCGCTATCGATCCTCATCCGGCCGCTCCCGTTCGCGCAGCGAAAGATGTCGACCGATCTGGACCGATTCGTTCGGTTGGCGCAACTTCCCGACCGAATGGTCGGCGTCAGCGTCGTTTGTGTTCGTCTGGCGAAAGTTCGACCGGAACCTGTTTCGGAGACGCGACGTGCGCGAACAAGCCGCTAGAGCCGGAATACGTCGCCGGATCGAAAGCGTTCGCGGTGGTGTCCGCGCCAGACCGTGACACGGGCCCGGCCGTGGACCTGCCACGAGCCGTCTCGACCGACCGCCGCGGTTTCCTCGTCGATGCCGAGAATCGCCGTCCCGCGCGGCGCCTGGAGGGCCAACAGCGCCGAGAACGCTTCCGGCCACGCGTCGTAGTGGGGCAGGACAGAGGCGTCCGGCACGATCCCCAGACCCGCCCGCCAGCGCAGCGGCCAGATGAGACGGCGACGACGAAGGTCGAAGTGGCGACCCGTGAGCGCCATCGCCCCGGCTGAGCAGCCGGCCAGCGTGGCGCCGCGGTGGTGGGCGGCGACGAGAGCCCGGCCGACTGCCGTCCCCTCGAGGATCGACGACAGGTAGCCGGGCTTGCCGCCCGAGAGATAGATCAGGTCCGCCTCGCCGATCGCCTGGACGTGACCGTCGTCATCCGCGTCGGCGCGATCGCGGACAAGAACCGGCTCGACCTCAGCGCCAAGTTGGCTGAAGTGCTCGACGCCCATCGATGCCCAGCGCTCGAAGACGTCGGATCCGTCGGGAAATGAGGCCGTTGGCAGGATGGCCACCCTCGGCCGGGCGCGGCCGGTCGCGGCGAGCAGGCCCGCGTCGACGTGATTCATGGCGGGCAGGAACTCGCCCGACCCCACGAGGGCGACCGGTCCGGGCATGCGGCGGAGCATACCTGCGCATGTGCGAAACTGCCCGTCAGTGAATCGAACTCAGCGCTGGACCCTGGCGGCGGCGATTCTCGGCTCCGGGATCGTGTTCCTCGACGGGACAGTCGTGAACATCGCCCTCAAGCGAATCGGGCAGGAGCTGCCGGCGTCGTTCCTCGGCGTCTTCGAGGGCCAGGCGTATGTCCAGAGCGGTTATCTCGCGGTTCTCGCGGCGCTCCTGATCATTGCCGGGGCTCTCGCCGACGTCTACGGCCGGCGGCGGATCTTCGTCATCGGCCTCGTTGGCTTCGGGGCGACCTCGATCCTGTGCGGGATCGCGCCGACCCTCGAGTTCCTCGTCCTGGCCCGGATCCTCCAGGGGGCGGCTGGGGCATTGCTCGTCCCGGGGTCGCTGGCGATCATCACCGCCACGTTCGCCGGAGAAGCGCGGGCCCGGGCGTTCGGGCTGTGGGCGGCGGCAACGTCGACGCTCACACTGCTCGGCCCGATCGTCGGCGGTCTCATCGTCGACAAGGCGTCCTGGCGGCTCGCGTTTCTGCTCAACATCCCCCTGGTGGCGATCGCGGTGTGGGCGTCCATCCGCCACGTCGCCGAGTCGCGCGACAACGAGGCGGATCACCACTTCGACTGGCTCGGCGCGCTGGTCGGTGCGCTTGCCATCGGCGGGCTTGCGTTCGGTGCGATCCGCGGTCAGGAACGCCAGTGGAGCGACAGCGTGGCCTGGATCTCGCTGGCAGTCGGGCTCGTCTGCCTCGTGCTGTTCCCGATCCTCATGGCCATCCGACCGCGGCCACTGGTGCCGTTGTCGCTCTTCAGGATCCGCGACTTCGCGGTGATCAACCTCTCGACGTTCCTGATCTACGGCGCCCTCTATGTCACGTTCACCTACACGGCACTGCTCTTCCAGGGAACGCTCGGCTACAGCGCCCAGGGAGCGGCGATCGTCGGCCTGCCGAGCGGCATCCTGCTGGCGACGCTGTCCGCCCGCGTCGGAGGCCTGACCGGCCGCTTCGGACCCCGGATCTTCCTCGTCGCGGGACCGCTCATCATG
>DATHGS010000316.1:0-2872 GCA_035490155.1 Candidatus Methylomirabilota bacterium
ATTGCTGGCGATGCGGGGCAAAGGTCGAGAAGCGCGATCTCGCCCAGTGGTATCTGAAGGTCACGAACTATGCCGACGAGCTGCTCGACTTCGGCGGTCTCGACTGGCCCGAGCCCATCAAGGTGCAGCAGACGAACTGGATCGGCCGGAGCGAGGGCGCCGAGATCGTCTTCACGACCGCGCCGGACGACCATCAGCCTGGCGGCGACGAGCTGCGGGTCTTCACGACCCGTCCCGACACGCTGTTCGGGGCGACGTTCATGGTCCTCGCCCCGGAACACCCGCTCGTGGCGACGCTGACCGCCCCGGACCGGCGCGCCGAGGTCGATGCCTACGTCGCCCGGGCCAAGAACGAGACGGAGATCGAGCGCCTGTCGACCGATCGGGACAAGACCGGCGTGTCGATCGGTGCCGACGCGATCAACCCGATCAACGGCGAACGGATCCCGATCTGGATCGCCGACTACGTCCTGGCCGGCTACGGGACCGGGGCGATCATGGCCGTGCCGGCCCACGACGAGCGCGACTTTGCCTTCGCGAAGCGGTTCGGGCTGCCGATCCGGCGGGTCGTGGCGGCGCCCGGCACTGCCGCCGACGACGAGCTGGCCGACGCCTATGTCGCTCATGCCGCCGGCGAGGTCCTCGTCAATTCCGGCGCCTATGACGGCCAGTCGGCGGACGAGGGCGGTCGGGCCATCGTCGCCGCCCTCGCCGAACGCGGCCTGGCCAAGCCGACGGTCACCTATCGGCTTCACGACTGGCTGATCAGCCGCCAGCGCTACTGGGGCACGCCGATTCCGGTGATCTACTGCGAGCGAGACGGGATCGTCCCTGTGCCCGAGGAGGATCTGCCGGTTCGCCTCCCCGACAACGTCGACTATCGCGGCAGCGGCGAAAACCCGCTCAACCGCGACGAGGCGTTCCTGAACGTGACGTGCCCGCTGTGTAAAGGCCCCGCCCGACGCGAGACCGACACCATGGATACCTTCATCGATTCGGCCTGGTACTGGTATCGCTATCTGTCACCCGAGAAGGCCGGTGCGCCGATCGATCGCGCCCTCGTCGCGCGCTGGACACCCGTCGACCAGTACACCGGCGGCTCCGAGCACGCGGTGATGCACCTGCTGTATGCGCGAGAGTGGACGAAGATGATGCGCGACGTCGGCCTCGTGGACCAGGACGAGCCGTTCAAGCGGCTCTTCAATCAGGGCCAGATCCTCGGCCTGGACGGCGAGCGGATGTCGAAGTCACGCGGCAACACGGTTGATCCGGACGACCTCGTCGCCCGCTACGGGGCGGATACGGTCCGGCTGTTCCTGATGTTCATGGGCCCCTGGGACCAGGGCGGCCCGTGGAGTCCGACCGGGATCGGCGGCGTTCATCGCTTCCTGAACCGGCTCTGGACGATCGCGCTCGACGAGCACGGCCTCGAGGGCGGCGATCCCGAGAGCGGCTCCCTGCCGGCTGGCGAAACCGAGGCTGACGCACGGACGACGATCCGCCACGCGGCTCACCGGACGCTACGCGGCGTGACCGCCGACTACGAGGCGTTCCACTTCAACACGATGATCGCCAAGCTCATGGAGCTGGCGAACCTGCTCATGCGCTACCGGGGCACGAGCGTCGCCGGCACGCCCGAGTGGAACGAGGCGGTCGGCCTCGCGCTCCTGATGCTCGCCCCGGCCGCGCCGCACATCACCGAGGAGCTCTGGTCGCGCCGTCTCGCGGCCGCCGGGCAGCCGTGGACCTCGATCCACAGCCAGGCATGGCCACAGGTCGACCCGACTGCGGTCGTCCAGGACACGCGCGAGGTGCCGATCCAGGTCAACGGCAAGCTCCGCGACAAGGTGACAGTGCCGGCCGGGATCAGCGAGATCGAGCTCGAGCAGATCGTCCTCGCCCGCGACAAGGTTCGGGCCGCGCTGGACGGCCGGCAGCCGCTCAAGGTGATCCAGGCCGGCGGCGGTCGGCTCGTCAACATCGTCGTCCGTTAGGCCGGACGCCGGGAGGATCGGACCATGCCCCACGTCGAGCGTCTCGGCGCCCCGCGGCCCGGCTCGGTCGATGCGGAATTCGAAACCCTCCTCGCGTCGAGCCCCGCGTCCGTGGCGGCGACAGCAAGAGCCATTCGGTCGGCCGTCGAGGACGCCATCCCGGCTGCCATCCAGAAGGTCGACCTGCCCGACCGGCTCCTCTCGTTCGGAACCGGCACGGGCCTGCGCGACATGCTGTTCGCGATCATCCCGCATACCGCCCACGTGAATCTCCAGCTCGCGGACGGCGCCGACCTGCCGAATCCGGACGGGCTGATCGAGGGCACCGGCAAGCGCATTCGTCACGTCAAGATCCGCAGCGTCGAGGCGGCCGGTTCGCCGCCCGTTCGAGCCGTCATCGACGCCCAGATCGCCCACCGACGACGCTATCCGATGGATGCCGTCGCCTCGGTCTCGTGGGGCGCCGGCCGGATCGACCTGTTCTGGCGGGACGAGGGCGGGGCGCTCACCCATCGGGCGTTCGTTGACGGCTCCTGGGCCGCATCGGTATCGCTCGGCGGGACCCTCACCTCGCCGCCGGTTGCGACGGCCTGGGCGGTGGACCAGCTCCAGGTCTTCGCGGTCTTCCCCGACGGCCAGCTGTGGAACCGCTACTGGGACGGCGCGAGGTGGCACGACTGGGAGTCGCTCGGTGGCGAGCTGGACGCCACCGCCCGCCCGGGCGCCTCGTCGTGGTCCGCCGACCGGATCGACGTCTTCGCTCGTGGCCGGAATGGCCGCATCTGGCACCGCTGGTGGGACGGCTCGCGCTGGGTGGAGTGGGAGCAACTCAGCTAGCCTGAGGCAGATCCGCGATCCCGCGGACGGAGGATGAGGTG
>DATHGS010000317.1:0-4538 GCA_035490155.1 Candidatus Methylomirabilota bacterium
GCACTTCGGCGTCTCGCACGGCTGGGGCGGCAACACGCTGATGTGGCGGACCGACATCGTGAAGCCGGCTCCGACGAGCTGGGACATCACGTTCGATCCGGCGAAGATGGAGGCGTACAAGGGCAAGGTCACGGCCTACGACGGGTCCATTTACGTCGCCGACGCGGCCCTCTACCTGAAGACCCACAAGCCGGAGCTCAACATCACCGACCCGTACGAGCTCACCCAGGACCAGTTCAACGCGGCGATCGACCTCCTGAAGGCGCAGCACCCGTACGTCGGCAAGTACTGGTCGGCGTACACCGATGAGATCGATAACTTCACGAGCGGAGCGACGGTTGTCGGGACGACGTGGCCGTACCAGACAAACACCCTGAAGGCGGCGAAGGTCGCCGTGAACGCCGTCGTGCCGACGGAGGGGATGACCGGCTGGGCCGACACGTGGATGCTTGCCTCGAAGGCCAAGCACCCGAACTGCATGTACAAGTGGATGGCTTGGATGGTCACACCGCACGTCCAGACAGAGGTCGCCGAATACTTCGGCGAGGCACCTGCGAACCCGAAGGCATGCGCCGAGCTCGACAAGACGTACGGCTCCTACGGGGTCAAGGACTTCTGCACGCTCTACAGCGTCAACGACAAGTCCTTCTACGACTCGATCAGCTTCTGGAAGACGCCCCAGGCCGACTGCGGCGACAGCCGCGGCCAGACCTGCGTGCCGTATGACCAGTGGGTGACTGCGTACCAGGCGGTCAAGGCCGGCGGCTGAGCCACGATCCTGACGCCCGGCCGCATCGGCCGGGCGTCACTCATCTCCGACAGACGCGATGACCGCGACCGCGACCGGTACCGACAGCCGGCTGCCTCCTGGCAGCCGGCGACGTCGTCTCCTGGCCGGGCTCTACCGGCGGTCGCGCCTCCAGCTCCTGCTGCTGCTGGCGCCGCCCGCCGGCTGGTTCGGCGTCGTTTATCTCGGCTCGCTCGCGCTCCTCCTCGTCACGGCGTTCTGGACCTTCGACGGAGCGACGGGTCGGGTCGTCCAGCATTGGACGCTCGACAACTTCCGCCAGCTGATCGATCAGCCGGCGTTCCGGACGATCGCCCTGCGGACGCTCCTGTTCGCGACCGCGGTGACAATCGTCGATGCGCTGATCGCGTTCCCGATCGCCTACTACATGGCCCAGGTCGCCGGGCCCCGCACCCGGGCCGTCCTGTTCATGCTCTGTCTCCTGCCGCTCTGGGCGAGCTACCTCGTGCGGGTATACGCCTGGCGCGTCATCCTCTCGCCGAACGGGCCTCTCGACTGGGCGCTCCAGCGGTTCGGGCTGGGTCCGGCCGGGCTCTACCCGTCCGAGCTCGGGGCGGGGATCGTCTTCGCCTACCTCTGGCTCCCCTACATGATCCTGCCGCTCTATGCCGGGTTCGAACGGGTGCCGCGCTCGCTGCTCGAGGCGAGTGCTGATCTCGGCGCCCGGAACGCCGCGACGTTCCGGCGGATCGTCCTGCCGCTCGTCCTGCCGGCACTCGCCGCCGGCTCGATCTTCACCTTCAGCCTGACCCTCGGCGACTACATCACCCCCGGTCTCGTCTCGAACAACCAGTTCATCGGCAACGTCGTTTTCGAGCAGCAGGGCGTGTCGGGCAACCTGCCGCTCGCCGCGGCGTTCGCGCTCGTCCCCGTCGGGATCATGGCGATCTACCTGTTCGTCGCGCGCCGGCTCGGCGCGTTCGAGGCGCTCTGATGGGCCGCTGGCTGCTCCGAGCGGCGACTGGCGCCGTGATTGCCTTCCTCTACACGCCGATTGCGATCATCGCCCTGTACGCGTTCAATGCCGAGCGGATCCAGGTCTGGCCGATCCGCCAGTTCAGCACCGAGTGGTTCGGGTCGGCGTGGGACAACCCGTCGGTCCGCGCAGCGCTCGGCCTGTCGATCCAGGTCGGGCTCCTGTCGAGCCTGATCGCGATCGTCCTCGGGTCGCTGGCGGCGTTCGCCGTCCACCGCTTCCGCTTCTTCGGGCGCGAGGTCTTCTCGCTCAGCCTCGTCCTGCCGATCGCCCTTCCGGGCATCGTGACCGGGCTGGCCCTGAACGCCTCGGCGCGGACAGCGGGCATCAGCTTCTCGACGTTCACGATCGTCCTGGGGCACGCGACGTTCTGCATCGTCGTCGTCTACAACAACGTGATCGCCCGACTGCGACGGTCGTCGCACAGCATCGAGGAGGCGTCGATGGATCTCGGCGCCGACACGTGGCAGACGTTTCGCTACATCACGTTTCCGGTGATCCGGACCGCGGTCCTTGCCGGCGGCCTCCTCGCGTTCGCGCTGTCCTTCGATGAGATCGTCGTAACGACGTTCACCGCGGGAACGCAGGAGACGATCCCGATCTGGATCTTCAACCACCTCCGCCAGGCCAACCAGCGACCGATCGTCAACGTGGTCGCCCTCGTCCTGATCCTGCTCTCGACGATCCCGGTCTATCTCGCGTCCCGGCTGACCACCGGGACCGCGACGTCCGGCCGAACGTGAGACGACGGCGATCCACGCTGCGAGGGCGTCGCCCAGCGGCGATGCCACCTACCAGCGGTGGCCGGCTTCTGTCACGAGGGCAATCGACACGAGGATAGCGAGGCTGATGAGGGCCCGGACTCGGTCCTGGGCGCGGGCAGATGCCAGGCGCGACATGGTTCGTTCCTCCGACCGGCGGTCAGCTGTGGCGGCCGACCCATCGATGAGTGCCCGGTCCTTCTCCGCCGCCGGCAGTCTGCTCCTGGGCGCTTAGCTGCGACTCATCTCGCCATTACCGGTGAATGCATCGCCGCGTGGGCAGCGCGGCACGGCCACCCGCCCGTCCACCCCAGCGTACGATCCGCTCATGACCGCGCCAGACCTGTCCGCTACCCGTGCCGCGCTTGAGGCCGAGCGGGATCGGCTGCGCAGCGGGCTCGAGGAAGGGATCGTCGCGCCGGATGCGATGACCTACGGCTCCCAGGCCGCAGCAGCCAGTCAGGTCTTCGAGCAGCAGCGCGACCTCGCCCTGCGCGACCACAACGCGCAGCACCTCGAACAGGTCGAGGCGGCGCTGGCCAGGCTGGCCGGCGGCACGTTCGGGGCGTGTGTCCGTTGCGGCCGCCCGATCGCCGCGGAGCGTCTCGAGGCGCTGCCCTGGGCGGCCTACTGCATCGATTGCCAGCGGATCGTGGGGCGCGGCGGATGAGCGTCGAAGCGACGACGCCGCTCGTCGGAATCGAGGCGATCCGAGCCGCCGCGGTGACGCTTCACGGGGTCGCAACCCGGACGCCGCTCGTCCCGTTCGGGCCACCGCCCGACCGGCGTTACCTCAAGGCCGAGAGCCTCCAGCCGATCGGGGCCTTCAAGATCCGCGGCGCCTACGTCGCTGTATCGTCGCTCTCCCCCGAAGAACGAGCCCGCGGCGTCATCACGTACTCGTCGGGCAACCACGCCCAGGGAGTCGCCCGGGCGGCCCGGTTGCTCGGCGCGCCGGCCGTTGTCGTCATGCCGTCGGACTCGCCGGCGATCAAGCGGGAACGAGTCGCCGCGGACGGCGCCGAAATTGTCATCGTCGGCACGGCGAGCGACGAGCGCCAGGCGGTCGCCGAGCGCCTGGCCACGGAGCGCGGCCTGACGGTCATCCCGCCGTACGACGACGACCGGATCATCGCCGGCCAGGGGACGGTCGGGCTGGAGATCGTCGAGGCCATGCCGGACCTCGCCGCGGTCCTCGTCCCGATCGGCGGCGGCGGGCTGGCCAGCGGGGTCGCGGTCGCCGTCCGGGCCCTGTCTCCAGACGCGCGGGTGATCGGCGTGGAGCCGGAGCTCGCGGCAGACGCGCGGGCGTCAATGGCGGCCGGCCGCGTCGTCCGCTGGCGAGCGGAGGACGTCTCGAGGACGATCGCCGACGGGACGCGGACGCAGGCCCTCGGCGAACGAACGTTCGCCCACCTCACTGCGCTCCTCGATTCGATCGTGACGGTCAGCGAAGTCGAGATCGCCACGAACGTCAAGTTGGCCGCCGAAAAAAGCCGGCTCGTCGTCGAACCATCCGGCGCCCTGACGGTCGCCGCGCTCGCGTTTCGGTCGGCCGACATCGGGCTCGCCGGGCTCGATCGACCCGTCGTCGCCATCATTTCGGGCGGCAACGTCGACCCCGAGCGCTACCAGGAGTTCCTGCGCGCGCCGGTACCGCCGCGCGCGTGACTCACGGTCCTCGCGTGCCAGTGCCCGGCCCTCGCGTGCCAGCGCCCGGCCAATTGGTCCGGAATCGAACGCCGCCGGAAATCAGTTCCATCCCGGTGGTTCGTCCGAGATCGGAAGCCGAATCCGGACAAATCGGCTTCGGGAGTGACTCTCCGCGCCGTTCGTTTTCGGACGATCGAGGGGATTGGCTCCGTGCGCGCCGACGGGCGCCGGACGTGGGTGCGCTCCAGGTCCCGGACGGCCAAGCCGCCGGACGGCCAGGGCGTCAGTGCCCTTCTCGCTCCTCCGCGAGACGCTTCGCCAGGCTCGCCTCGCGAACGCG
>DATHGS010000318.1:0-8871 GCA_035490155.1 Candidatus Methylomirabilota bacterium
CATCGAAAGACGAAGCTGCGGCTTGGGTTCGCCTCGATTACCTCCCACCACACCCGCCGCTCCGACCACATCAGGACCGAGCGCGACCCAACCGCAAGGCCGCCCTCGATCCGTTCCGGGAACCATCGAGCCAGCTCCTCCGGGTCGGCCCACGCGCGGAACACGCGCTCGGGTGGTGCGTTGAGGCGTCGCTGCATCCGGACCCAGCGTGGGTGTCTGCTATCAAGTGCCAGACCAGCCTCTTCGTCGCCCATCACAAGACCTCGCGAAAGACCCGGCTTGCGGCTAGCCGAACGATGCGGCACTTGACCCGTGCCGACGGAGCATGATCAGCTTGGCACATCGTCGACGGCTTGCAGAATCCGCACTCCGTGGCCTCGACTAGGCTCGCCCGTCGTCGACCGTCGGCATCGATCTGCCACGAGAGCATGACCGGTCACGACTAGTGAGCCCCGCTGGTTGTTGCCGGCACCACATGAGAAAATGCGATCGTGAAGGCGAAGCTAGTCGCGTTCGGCGAGATCCAGATCGAGGGCGAACGATACGCCCGGGACGTGGTCATCGACGGCGGGCGTATCAGCCGCCGCCACAAAGGCCCCTCGAAGGCGCTCCGCGATCAGTTCGGGCACACGCCACTGTCGGTCGCAGAGGTCATTCCGTGGGGCGGGGATCGGCTCATCGTCGGGACGGGCGCCAATGGCGGACTGCCGATTGCCCCAGACGTCTACGCAGAGGCCGAACGGCGCGGAATTGGGGTGGCCGCGCTGCCGACGGCGGATGCCTGCCGCCTACTCGCCGACATGAAGTCAGGGGACATCTACGCGGTCCTGCACGTCACCTGCTAGCCCCACGTCGACTCCATTCTTCAATCGTGTCGCTCGGTTCGCCTGCGACGATTGCCCTTTTTCCTCCTGTCGCCAACCCTCACCGGCGAGCGCAGCCGACCGGAGGCAGGTCCGGACTACACGATGCAGCTCGTCAACACCGACTGACGAGCGGGACGGCGGTGTGCGACGACTTGTGGGGATCGATGCCGATCGATCTCCGGGTCGAGTCAGGTCCGGTGGCGATAGATGACAGGCATCCTGAGGACTCGGAAAGCTTGTGGGACGGAGGACAATCGTGGCAGAGCCCGGAGGCACGAGCCGGGATTAGAGGCGCAACATGACTGAATCGGATCCATGGCGTTCAATCGAAGCGTGTACCTGCGGTCATCCGCGCGACTGCTACCACGAGTGTCACGGTCACCTGTGTGATCCGGAGAAGCATGTCTGCTCGATCGAGTTCCATCCGGATGAGGGTGGCTTCACGCCGGTCGGTTGCGCGGCGTGCACGCCGGGCGAGGGCGCGCCGCATCTTGTCGCCTGCCCGGCGACGATCTCGACGGCAGAGCTCTCCGCACCATCCGCAGAGAACGCCGTTCTCGGGACCTGATCTCGCGACAATCTTTGGCAGGCATGCGCCCCGATCCTCGGCTTCATGCTCGCATTCGCCGTGCCCGGGCACGTGACACTCGCGGTCGGGTGCTTGGATCCGCCGGGCAGGCTACCGAACTGTCACCGAGCTGGTTGCGCTGTTCTCCAGGGCAGCCTTAAGTCGGGCGAGATCGGATCGGGCGCTACGGAGCATGGCCGGCTTGATGATCGGATTGAGGAACAGGCCGAGGAGCCCGGTGACCTTGCCTTCACCGCCATACGTGAGGCGGCAGCCTCCCTGCTCGGGCTCGACGCGGCAGTATGCGACGAGCGTCGCACTGCCTTGGACGGTCTTCCAGCTCGCCGCTCGAGGCGGGTCCCACCCGACGATCTCGGCCGTCACCTCCATCCGCCGGCCGAGAATCCGGGCCGCCTGCCCGCCGCGCCGACCCGGTCTCGTTGGCCCCTCGTCGATCCACCACGTGTCGATCACGTTCCGCCGCCATTTCGGGTTGTTGGTGAACTCAGTGACGTACCCGAATACGTCTTCGGGTAATCGGTCGATGTGAGTGCTGAGCTCAGCCTTGGGCACGGCGATTTCTCCTCCGCGATGGGACCGAGCAGCCGGTCATGTGCCCTTGGGTGAGGCCCGCACATGACTAGTTCGGAGTGCCCCGGCCTCGTCGGCCCGCTCGCGGATCGCTTTGAGGGTGGCGTCGGCCCTCACCTCAGCTAGGCGCTGGATCTGATCGAAATGATCGGCCAGCTCCGCCATCGTCATCTCGGGGCGCAGACCGTCGTCGAAGGCGACGACCGCTTCGCAATGGCCGCGCATCTCGAGGTCGGTCGGGTCCGTCAGCCTTTCTCCCGCGCGCGCTTCGAGGAACTGGCGTGCGGCCTCACCGGCGTGGACGATCCACTCTCGGAGCTCCCGGTCCTCGGGGGTGAGCGTCACATCGGCGCTGGCGCGACCAGCTCGCCGCCGGGCGCGACCTTCTCCGGAGTCGCTCACGGACGTGCCCAGCCACTGACGAGGCGGACCGCGGCGCGCCAGCCGCCAGCTCGTCGATCCGAGGTTCTCTCAGCCATTGGTGGGTGCACCGCAGAGTCCCCGGTGGCGCGATCTAGCCAATCCCCGTAAGGGATCGCCGTCGACGTGCGGAGCGGGGGCCCTGCATCGTCACGGTACACCTGCCGTCTATGCATGGGGTCGGCTTGTTTGGCATCCGCCTCTACCGAGGACACGGGCCGACGAGTCAGATCCGAGAGGGTGCGTCGGGCCGATTCGTGTCCCGGGCTGGAGGATGCAGGAGGCCGAGCACGACACCGAAGAGCGCGTGCATCGTTACTTCGTAGGCGAAGACACGCGCGCTCGACACGAGTGGCTGCCACGACCCGCTTCGCCGATCGGAGTGGATCCGATCGACAACGGCCATCGTCGGCCACAGGACAAGATTCTCAAGCTCCGCGGATATGAGACCCTGCCGCCAGCCTCCTCCGCCCATCCGGCCGAAGATTGCTCCGAAGAGTGCGCCGTTCGCGAGATGCACGACGATGCCGACCCTGCGCCAGGGCCCACTGGAGGTCAACAGCGCGCCGAGGAGGCGGACGTCCGAGTACGACGTTCGGAAGACTCGCTGACCGATTGGCTCGGCCGCTACCCAGACGGCTGCAGCCACCGCTCCCGCCACTGCCCCTCTAACCATGTCGAAACGATACGTTCCCCGACGAGACGTCACCGTGGCGGTCTCGAGAATACGGAGGACGACCTATAGCTCGAGTCACGGACGGGTCCGGATACTTTTGCAGCCGTCCCCGGTCGCAAGATTGACGTGTATCAGGGCACTTGCGCGCCGAAGAGGGCGCGACCGGGGACGCGCCTCGGATGACGGCGGCGCTGCAGCCAGAGACACGAGTGGACTCGCCCCCCGTTAGTTGCGGGCACTGGGACGAGTCCGGCGCGAACATGCTCGCGTAGAGGTTTCAAAAGTGTGACAAAACGTGACGACAACATGACGCGAGCATTGCAGTGACCCCGAGATTCCCGGCGGACGCGGTTTGCGCGCGTCGACGTGCGCGTCATCGAGTCCTGTTCTCGCCGTCACGCCGGTCGCCCAACGCGTCACACTCGCCGACGGATCATCCAGAAACGCCGACGGTCTGACCGACCTCGATCAGATGGCCGTCGGGATCGCGGATGTACGCGCGGATCTCCCGTCCGTGGTCCTTCGGCTCGGTCAGGAATTCTGCGCCTTTGGCCGACCACTCCTCGTACGCCTTCGCGATGTCGGCGACCCGAATGTTGAGGAAGGCGCTCGTGCGGTTGGGGTCGGGAGGGGTCGTCAGCGTGACGGTGGGTTTGTCGTCGGTCGGGCCGCCGCCCTCGTTCAGGATCAACCAGGTGTTCGCGACCTTCATGATGACCGGGTCGCGCTCGATCAGCACCTGGCCGTCGAACAGAGATTGGTAGAACGCCCGGGATCGGTCCTGGTCGGACACCACGAGGAAATGAGTGATCACGAACCCCTCTCTCGGGGCCGGAAAATCAGCTGGGTTCATGTCGTTTCCTCGAGCTCGCCAGTCACGGTTGCCGCCTCACGACGGGTTTGCCGCGTCGTCCCGGGCATTGTGAACGTGAACCGCACGGTTCGCGCGGACGACAGCTCTCAAAGCGTCGAGAGCAGCACCTGAAGGGCCGGGATGACCCAACCCAAGGTTGTCTATATCACCAGATAGTGTCGAGGCTCGTGCTCGACCCTACGAGTGTCGTCCGTTTGTCAGGATGAGGGCCCGGTTGCAAGCGCTTTCGGTCCGCCGCTGTCAGGCCGGCTCGGCCGACACGTCGAACAGGCGAGCCTCGAAATCGCCGCGAACCTGCGCGTCCCGTGGATTCGGCGACTCGACGAAGAGGCCCACGGTCATCAGGTCGTCGCCGCCGCGGATAGCTCGGTTGACACGTTCTATTGCGTCGGCCGTGCTCGGCCAGCTGGAAACCCGATAGCGCAGGGACGGGTCCAGCCCTCGCAGCCGGAGCCGGTCCGGTCCCGGGACGGGCCGGTTGAGGACGCGGTAGTGGCCGACGACGGCGCGCGATCGGTCTTCGGAAACGACCATCCAGGCCGTCTCGTTGCCGTCACCGTCGAACGGGCTTCGGAGCCGGACGAACCGCCCGCGCTGGAAGAGCTCGCGCCTCTCCACGTAAAAGGCGATCTGCTGGGTGATCTGGCGTCGCTCGTCCGCGCTCAGCGCCGTCGGATCGAGCTCGTAGCCGAGCACCCCGAAGAAGGCGACGGCCGCGCGGGTCGCCAGGGGCGTGATCCGGCCGATCTGGTGGTTTGGGACCGCCGACACATGGGCGCCCATCGAGCTCAGTGGGTAAACCATCGAGGTCGCCCACTGGATCCGGAGCCGCTCCACGGCGTCCGTGTCGTCGCTCGTCCACCCCTGCGGCGCCCAGGCCAGCATTCCGGGATCGAAGCGGCCTCCGCCGCCGGCACAAGACTCGAAGAGGATGTTCGGGAACGCGGCCGTCAGCCGTTCGTACAGGGCATAGACCCCGACGATGTAGCGGTGAAAGAACTCGCCCTGGCGGTCGGCCGGCAGGGCGAGGCCGTAGGGCTCGGTCACGTTGCGGTTCATGTCCCACTTGACGTACGAAACCGGGGCGCCGGCCAGGACCTTCGAGAGCTCGGCGAACAGGTAGTCCACGATCTCGGGCCGAGACATGTCCAAGACGTATTGGTTCCGGCTCGCCGTTCGGTGCCGACCGGGGATGCCGATCGCCCAATCCGCATGCTCCGCGAAGAGGCGACTTTGTTCGCTGACCATCTCTGGTTCGATCCAGAGGCCGAAGCCCATGTCCAGATTGTCGATTCGCCGGGCGAGCCCGTCGAGACCGTTCGGCAGCTTCCGCAAGTCGACGAACCAGTCGCCCAGCGAGGTGGTGTCGTCGTCGCGAGATCCGAACCAGCCGTCGTCGAGGACGAAGAGCTCGACGCCCAGCTCGCGGGCCGAGCTGGCCATGGCCACGAGGCGCTCCTCGTCGAAGTCGAAATACGCGCCCTCCCAGCTGTTCAGGAGGACCGGTCGCGGGCGGTCCCGCCACGTACCGCGAGCCAATCGCTCCCGGTAAAGGCCGTGGTATGCATCGCTCAGGCCACCGAGCCCCTCGGTCGACCAGCCGAGGACGACCTCCGGCGTTGCGAATACAGCGCCCGGTTCCAGGTGCCACGAGAAACCCTCGGGGTTGATCCCGAGCCGGACGCGGGCGGTTCCATACGGGTCGACTTCGGCCTCGGCCAGGAAATTGCCGGAGTAGACAAGGCTGAGCCCGATCACCTCGCCACAGTCTTCGGTCGTCGAGGGGCGCTTCAGCGCGAGGAACGGGTTGTGTTCGTGGCCGGAGGCTCCGCGCAGGCTGCCGATCGCGACGCGCCCCGGCGCGAGGCGGCGCTCGACAATCGCACGCTCCCGTGCCCATGTTCCGCTTAGCTGGATGAGGTCCCAGTCGGCGTCGGGCAGATCCAGTGATGCACTCATCGCGCAGCGGAGCTCGATCGGCCCAGCTCCAATGTTTCGAATCACAGCGCTTCGGGCGATGACCGGCCGGTCGGCGAAGACCGAATAGCGAAGGTCGACCTCGACCCCCGCCGTCGGATCAACGAGCGTGACCTCGAGCGTGTCCGCCTCGCTGTCCGACTCGACGTAGGTCGATGGCAGCCCCGGGATGGGCGGCTTTCCGGCAATGATCCGGTGCCGGACGAACGCGAGCGACAGGGCCGACGAGCCGTTGGCCAGCTCGACAGCGATCGCCGGCACCCGATAGTCGCCGATGCCCTCGGTCGGGTACTCGAGGGCCACGGGCTCGTCGAGCCGGTTGTCGAACCCGCGGAACTCGCCCGGCGCCAGGTGCCGGTAGGAGCGGCCTGTGGTCAACGGCGCGCCAACGTGGAGCTGGCCGAGCGCACCGTTCTCGAGAAGGCAGACGAGGTAGCTCAGCTGCTCGGAGCGGAGGTGGAACTCGTGGGTCTCCGCGTCCCAGTCGATCGGCATCGGGCTGTCTCCCTGGATCAGGCGTCGAGCGGCAGGAGCGCCCACGCCCACCGGTAGGTCCCGGGCCCGACAAGGTACTCGGGCAGGGTGTCCGGTCCGCAACTGGCCGTGCCCAGACCGCGATGGGCCGCGTCGAGATGGACGATCGTAGATGCCGACGGGACGAGCTCGTCGTCATGGGTCGCCGTCGCACGGTCAATCGCTCGGAAATGCGTCACCGAGACCTGGCGCGGCCGGTCCAGGACGATCCGGAACCCGCGGCCGTCCCGGCCGCGGAGCGTCAGCCAGCGCACGTCGGCGTGCCCGCCGCTCTCCTGGGGCCGAATGTAGGGGACGTGCTGGCCGGTGACCGTCGAAGCCCAGCGGCCGACCACACCACTCCGGCGACGGTCGGGGTACGTCTCATGGGGTCCACCGCCGAACCACTCCAGCTCCTCCAGGCCGTCGACGGTCTCGAGGACCGTCCCGATCCGGGCGAGATCGCCAAGCGGGGCCGGCACGTGGGCGGTTTCGTCGACCAGGATCCCGCCACCCTCCAGGCTCCGAATTCGCCGCTCGTGGGGGACGACGATCCCGGCCTCGGTCACCTCGTCGGCGCGGACGATGACCTCCCCGTTGCCGCGCTCGATTCCGAGCAGTCGCCGCTCGAGACGACCAACGCCCAGACGCTCCCACTCCGCCCCGAGGCCGGCGATGCGATCGTTGTCCGTCGGCGCCCGCCACAGCGACAGTCGCGGCGGCACCACGAGGACCGGGCTCAGGATCTCGCCGGCGTCGTCGATGGCGACGGCCGCTCGATCCCAGGACATGCCGGCGAGCGGCGGATCGACAGGGACCCTGAGAGGAAGCTGGGCCACCGCGACCTCAAACCCTTCCGGCGCCCAGGTTTCGGCGGCCGCGGTCCGGAAGCGGATCGTCAGCCACGCCTCACGATCGCCAGCAGCCGGCGCCTTCCATCCGACGATCTTCGCGATGCCGCGATCACCTGACCCGACGGCCGGGAGATCGAACCGGCCGCTTTTGACCACTTCGCCGTCGATCGTCAGTTCCCACGTCGCCCGAAGCCAGTCGAGATCGCGGACGTCCGCCCGGTTCTCGATCACGAGGTGTCCCGCCGCAAGATCAGCGGCACCCGCCGAAACCCGCACCGGCGATGCGATGAACCGATGCTCCCAGAGCGCCGGCTTCGGCGTCCTGTCCGGCCAGACGAGCCCGTCAGTGCAGAAATTCCCGTCGTTCGGGACATCGCCGAAGTCTCCGCCATACGCCCAGCGCGTCCGACCGTCGGGCAGCTCCTGGCGCAGGCCGTGGTCCCACCACTCCCAGATAAAGCCACCCTGGAGCCCGTCGGTCGACTCGATCGCGTCCCAGTACTCGCCGAGCGTCCCGTTGCTGTTGCCCATCGCGTGCGAGTACTCGCACATCACGAGAGGATGGCGCTGCCGACCGGAGCCGGCATGGGCAACGATCGAGGCGATCGGGGGATACATCGGGCACGTGAGATCGCTGACCGTCTGGTCGCTCGCCCAGTCGTACCGGATGGCCCCCTCGTAGTGGAGGGGCCGCCTCGGGTCGTACCGGCGGACCCAGGCCGCCGCGGCGTCGTGGTTGACGCCGTAGCCGGACTCGTTCCCGAGCGACCAGGCGATCACCGACGGATGGTTCTTGTCGCGGCGGACCATCCGGGCGACACGCTCCACCCACGCGCTCAGGTAGCGCGGGTCATCGGAGATGGTGTCCATGAAGGCGTGGCTCTCGATGTCGGCCTCGGCGACGACCCACAGGCCGATCTCGTCGCACAGGTCCAGGAACGCGGGATCGTTGGGGTAGTGCGACGTCCGGACGGCATTGAACCCGAACTGCCGCATCTGGACGATGTCCGCGCGCATCGACGCGACCGAAACCACCCTCCCGGTCCGTTCATCGAAGTCGTGGCGATTGACGCCTCGGATGAGGACCGGCCGCCCGTTCAGGAGCAAATGGAGCCCGTCGACCTCGACGCGGCGGAAGCCGACGCGGATGGTGGCCTCTTCGACGAGGTCGCCGGACGGCGACCGGAGGCCCACGCTGAGGCGGTAGAGCCTGGGATGCTCGGGTGACCAGGCGTCGATCGAGGCAAGCTCGGTCCGTAGGTCCACGGCGTTGGCAGGTGCCGGCATCATCGCCGGCGTCACGTTCGGCCAGGTCATCGCCTCGAGGGTCACGGCCTTGACGGTCTCGAGATCGATCCCCAGGGTGTCGCCGATTACGACGGCTCGCTCGAGGACGCTCAGCCTGGCCGGCCCTCCGGGAAACTCGCCGGCGATCTCGGCCCGGAGCGGCTCGTCGAGCCCCTCGAGGTGGGCCTCGACCTTCCAACCCGGCGTCAGCGCTGCACCCGAAGACGCGACCTGCACCCGCAGAT
>DATHGS010000319.1:0-2662 GCA_035490155.1 Candidatus Methylomirabilota bacterium
TCGCGGCGGATGCCGTCGGCGAGCTGGCTCGTCCAGTTCCAGGCGACGGCGCCCGGGAGGTGGCTCTGCTCGTAGCTCGTCGTGTCGACGTCGACCTCGACGAATCGGACGGTCGGGTCGGTCAGGTGGGCCTTGGCCCAGGCGGCGTCGACGAGGACGTCGCTGGCGTAGCCGGTAACGGTCATGGGGTGGTCACTCCTTCGGTGGGACGTAGTCACTGGGAGCGGACCGGCCGGACGGATCCAGCACAGTGAAAGCGACCGTCAATCTGAGGGCCGGCCCGCGAGTCGTCTCTGCGAGGGCCAGCCGGGGTTCAGCGCCCGATGGTCAGGGGCGCCAACAGCCGACCAGCACTCGCTGGCGACACATACAGCGGCCCAAGGCAGTTCGGGCGTCGGTGCTCACGACACAACGGTGCCACATCCCCGCGATCTCGCGCAACCGTTTCCAGGTTGCGGTTCGGTGATGCCGAGGACGGCCGTTCAGGCCGTCTTGACCGGCACCGCCAGCGCGACCGTCAGGCCGCTGACGACGCTGCCACTGATCGTTCCGAGCTCGTGGACGCCACCGTCATCGCCGAAGACGTTGTCGGAGGCGAGGCTCACACGGGCGAGATTCGCGACGCTCTGGCTGTAGCCGTCGGTCGCGTAGACGGCGTCGCAGATGTCCTTTGGCAGGGCGATCTGCGACGTTGCGATCTTGTTCCCCTGGTCGGTCGCCTTGGCGAGACTTGGGTAGACCTCGAAATGGATATGCGGCCAGCGGCCCGAATAGCACGCTGGGAAGATGCTCGTGAACGTGACCAGCCCGTTGCTGTCGGCCGCCTGCACGCCACGCAGATAGTTCTCGTCGGTGACTCCCTGGGAATAGAGGGAGTACGCCCCGTCCCGGTCGCAGTGCCACAGGTAGACCGCCGCGCCGGCGAGCGGCGCGCAGCCATTGGCCTCGTCCTGGATGGCCAGGTTGATCGTCAGCGGGACGCCGGCGGCGACACCGGACGCCGAACCGAAGCTCGATCGGATGTCCTTTCGCACGACGCCGCTCTGCGCGAGGACGTCCGGCCCATTCGACCCGTCGCCAGGGAAGGGTCCGGCTGTCTCTTCCGGGATCGGGTCACAACTCGCGGCGGAGCCCGTCGTCGCGGTTGATCCCGGAGTGCTGCCGGCCGTGCCGGCGGCCGTCGACGCCGAGCTCAGGATCGCGCCCGGTGTGCAGCCGAAGATCGTGAAGACGCCGGCGGCCACGCCGGCGCTGCCGATGAGCTTGATGACCTGTCGCCGATCCATCAGGGTCGTCAGGTCGAACGCAAGCCCTTGATCGAAGATCGACTCGTTCGGATCGTCGAGCTCCCGTTCCGCGGGAAGCAGCGCGCTCGTCTCGGATGATCGCCCGTTCAGGTCCATGGTCGTTGCCCTCCGTCGATGCAGTCACATCGTGACGGGCCGGACCGTGGCAGGGGAACCCTTTCGAACTCGTTACCGCCGGACGAGCCGGACCGGAGGCCGCAACCTTGCAAGGACTTGCGCAAATCCGCGTAAGATTGCGGCATGTCCAGACGACTCGCCGAGGTGGCCCGCAAGGTTGGCGTGAGCGAAGCGACCGTCAGCCGTGTCCTCAACGGAAAGCCGGGCGTCGCCGAGTCGACCCGCCAGGCCGTTCTCACGGCCCTCGACGTCCTGGGCTACGAGCGACCGACGAAGCTGCGCGGCGAACGAGCCCGCCTCGTCGGGCTCGTGCTCCCGGAACTGCAGAACCCGATCTTCCCGGCATTCGCCGAGGTCGTCGGCGGGGCACTCGCCCAGCAGGGCTTCACGCCGGTGCTCTGCACCCAGACGGCCGGCGGGATCTCAGAGGCGGATTACGTCGACCTGCTCCTCCAGCAGCAGGTCTCGGGTGTCGTCTTCGCGGGCGGACTCTACGCCCAGAAGGATGCCCGCCACGATCACTACGCCCGGTTGTCGGCACGCAAGCTGCCGACCGTCCTGGTCAATGCATCGATCGAGGGGCTCGGCTTTCCCCGGGTCTCGTGCGACGACACGGTCGCGGTCGAGCAGGCGATGGGGCACCTCCTCTCGCTCGGCCACACGCGGATCGGGCTCCTGCTCGGCCCGGCCGACCACGTCCCGTCGACGCGGAAGCTGGCGGCGGCCAGGACGATCGCGGCCCGTGCCGGCATTGCCCTGCGATCCGACCAGGTCGTTCATTCGCTCTATTCCCTCGAGGCGGCCCAGACCGCGGCCACCGGCCTCCTCAAGGCGAAAGTGACGGGGATCATCTGTGCCAGCGATCCGATGGCCCTCGGGGCGATCCGGGCGGCACGGCGGGCCGGCATGACGGTCCCCGGCGATGTCTCCGTGGTCGGGTTCGACGATTCGTTCCTCATGAATTGCACGGATCCGCCCCTGACGACTGTCCGCCAGCCGATCGAATCGATGGGGCGCCTGGTGATCGAGCTCCTCGTCGGCCAGATCGCCGGGACCCCTGTTCCGCTCGACGAGCTCTTCTTCGAGCCCGAGCTGGTCGTCCGCGGTTCGACGGGACCGGCCGCGGCCCCTGCCTGACCCGTCGCTCCCTGCGTGGGACGCACGCCCCACGTGCACATGCGACCGGTTGACGCGCTGCGACCCAACGAAAACGCGTGTTCTCGGTATCCCTGAACGCC
>DATHGS010000320.1:0-3670 GCA_035490155.1 Candidatus Methylomirabilota bacterium
CCCCGGCGGGACGAAGTGGAGGACACTGACGAGCGCGTCATGGCGGCTTGCGATCGCGTCGGCATAGCGGACCGCGAGCTCGGCGTGCGGCCCACCACGGACCGGGACGATGATCCGCCGGATCTCCTTTGAGCCGCGCTGCTTGACGACGGCGATGTCGGCCGGTGAATCGCGGACGACCTCGTCGATCGTCGGCGAGAACACGGCGGGGTTGCCGTCCCGGCTGCCGAGCGCCTTGCCGCCCCAGCCGAAGATGATGAGATCGGCCTCCTGCTCGGCGGACGCCTCGATGATCCCCTCGGCCGCGTGGCGCCCGATCCGGACGATGGGATGGATCGCGGTCCCTTGCGGCGCGAAGTCGAGGACCTTCTGGAGGAGTCGCCGGGCGTGGCGGGCGCGGGTCGCCCCCTCCGACAGCGCCATCCCCTCCGGCACCTCGACGATCCCGAGGGCCGTCAGCTCGCCGGCCCGCGGGTCCAGGAGGTCCGCGCCCAGCTTCACCAGCTCCTCCGCCGTCGCCGGGTTGGCGACCGGGATCAGGATGCGGGCAGGCAACGGCGGCCTGATCGTCATGCCGGCGTACCCGCCCCGACGGCGGCCTCCCAGCGGTCCACGAGGTAGGGCTTGAGAAGCTCGAACTCTCGTGCCTGGCGCTCGACGCGATCCTCGGCCTGGTCGGTCGTGACGTTGCGGTTCTCGATGATGAAGCTGCCGACCCGGCCGAAATAGATCGGCACGAGAGCTGCCACGAGAGATTCGATCGGCGGGTCCGCGGCGCGAGCGCAGACGACGAGGTCGTAGATGAGCCTCGCCCACAGGTCGTCCGGGAAATGGAACGCGGCGAGGGCGTCGGCCATCTCGATGGTCGAGGCAGAGACCGACGAGCCGTCGCCGCCGACACCCAGCTTGGCCTGGGCGGCATCGACGAGCTTGCCGGCCTCGCGGGCAAGGACGAGGACGGTCGCCAGGTTGCCCGGGGCGAACATCCGGGCCCACGTGTCGGCGAGGGTCAGCGAGCCAACGTGGAACTCGGTCAGGAGGCGGATCGTGTTCACTTCGAGCGGCGGCGGGTCGATGATCCGCTCGAAGCCGTAGGCCGGGACGTCGTGGGACCCCCGAATCCCGAGCCAGTGGTCCGGGTGGCTGGCCGCGAGTCGCAGGATCGTCCCGACGACCTGGCGGAACATCGGCCCGAGATCGGAGCCGGGGTCCTTCGGGTCGTGGACCTTCGCCCCCAGGCGGGCCTGGCAGACGGCGAACCCGCCGGTCAACGCCGAGGTCGTCATCCAGATGTCGATCCCGAACTTGCTGATGTCGTCGGTCCAGTCGTCGAGCTCGAGATAGTGTCGGACGAGGTCACCGGATACGCCGAAGTCGCCACCGATCGGCTGGCGTATCCGATTGCCATACAACGCCCGGGTGAGCGGGTAGGTGACCGTGTTTGTGATGGTCCCGTCGTACTTGTATCGCGCGTAAAGCGGGGCCACGAAGTCGTAGCCGCCCTTGAGGATCGGCCCCGCGAGGAGCTCGATCCACTCGGGGATGATCGAGCGCAGGTCGGAGTCGACGACAACGAGGGCCTGGACCTCGAGCGCCGCCGCGATCTCGAAGAGCGTCCGGAGGGCCGCCCCCTTGCCACCGACGCCATCGATCTCCGGGTAGGTCAGGCTGACCCGATCGAGCTTGTTCGTCGGCCGGACGAGGAGGATCTGCTCGATGTAGTCCGGCGGCTCCGTCTCGACGACGACCCGACCCGTGCCGTCCGGCGAGCCGGCATCGCTGTTGACGAGGACCGGCTTGAGGTCCGGGAAGTACTGGACGAGGCCGGCCTGCGCAGCCCGAACGACATAGCCGATCGTCGCGGCATTCTTGAAGCTCGGGATTCCGACCATGATGTCGGCACGGCCGAGGCGCGCGATCTCGTCGCGCACGGCCGGGGTGAGCGCAGTCGGCACCAACCCACCGTACCACCGGCGGCCGACCGACGTCATTCGTGGCGAGGTCCGGACGCGTTGCAGCCCGGCTTCAGATTCGGGCGCCGGCGTTACGCCCGGCTGACGATCCGCCGCCGGCAGCCGTCCCCTCAGCGGCTCGGCAGGTCGGCGATCGCCCAGTCCGGGTTCGGCTGGCCCGGCAGGTAGCGGCTGTTGGCGGCCTTGAAGGCCATCCGGTTGAAGCCAAACGTTCGCCACGAGCCGATCCACGTGTCGATCGGCGGCCGAATGTAGATCCCGCGGCGGACGTATTCCGACTCGACGAGGACGGACTCGAGGATCCGCTTGCGCTCGAGGAGCGGGACGTCGAGGAGCGGCTGGTCGTCGATGGCCAGCAGGTCGACCACGACGATGGCGATGTCCGCGTCAGCCGGCAGCGGATCGCGCCCGACCGATTCGGGGTCGAGCGGGACCTTTCGTCGACGACGCAGGAGCCCACCGAACCACCACTGCCCGACGACGGCCGTCGCCGTCGGTGCTTCCGCGCCGCGGCTGTCGCGGGCGGCAACCTCGGCGATGGCCTGGACAGGTTGATGGGTGAGGTGGGCGTCCACGACGACACGTTCGGCACGGATCGCCCCCCGGAGCGCACTGTTGATCTCGGGAAAGTCGTCGACCAGGTCGCCGTCGAGGTCGCGGAGCGTCGTGCGCCCGGCGTCGACGTGGGCGAGGACACGAACCCCCGTCCACAACGGCTCGACGAGGGGATCGTCGATCGCGGCTGCCCGGGCCTTGCCGAAACCCTGGGGTCGCCAGTCGAGGGTGGGCGAGCCGGCGGCCGGGCCGGCGGCAACTTCGGCGTCGGCGTCAGTGTCGGTGGCGGGCATGGCCGGATCGTACATCCGGCCGCAATCCGACCCGACAGCACGGATGGATCAACGCCTATGATCGGGCGGTGACCTCCCCTGGCCGCCCGATCGCCCCCGCGACCCCCCGCGGCGGCGGCCTGGCACGCCTGACCCCGAGCGGTCGCGCGATCGTTCCGCTGGCCTGGGCAACCTACGACTTCGCCAATACGATCTTCAGCTTCGTCGTCGTGTCGGGAGCGATCGGCCTCTGGCTCGTCGAGCCGAGCCAGTTCGGCGAGCGCAACGGGAACGTCCTTCTCAGCGTCGCGATCCTTCTCAGCGTCGGGTTGAACGCGATCGTGTCGCCGATCCTCGGAGCGATCTCGGATCGAGCGGGACGGCGTCTGCCGTATCTCCTCTTCTTCACGATCCTCTGCATCGTGCCGACGGCGTTCATCGGAAGCACTGGAGCGTTCGCCGGCCTCGTCCTGTTCATCGTCGCGAACTTCGCCTACCAGGCTTCGCTGATCTACTACGACGCGACCCTCAAGGCGGTCAGCTACCCGGCGACGCGAGGGACCCTGTCCGGGGTCGGGGTGGCGATCGGCTATCTCGGGACGATCTTCTCGGGATTGCTCATCCTCGCCCTTGAGTTGCTATTCCAGATGCCGCTCGAGCTTCGGTTCGTCCTCGCCGCGGTGCTCTACGGCCTGTTTGCGATCCCGATCTTTCTCGTCGTCCGCGAGGCACCGACCGCCGACGGGCCCACGTTGACGAAGGCCGACATCCTCGGGTCGTTCGGGCAGCTCCGGATCACGATCGGCCATGCCCGGGCGGTACCCGGTCTTGGGCGGTTCCTGCTTGGTCGGTTCTTCTACTCGGACGCCG
>DATHGS010000321.1:0-3475 GCA_035490155.1 Candidatus Methylomirabilota bacterium
CGAGCGCGGCGCATTCCAGCTCGCCGTTCCTCGCGAGCGATCCGGAACGTGGCTCGATTACGTCGAGGGCACCGCCTGGGCCCTGGCCGAAGCCGGCCTGCCGACCGGCGGATTGCGCGGCGTCATCGGCTCGACCCTGCCGGAGAACGCCGGACTGTCCTCGTCCGCGGCGATCGAGCTCGCATCTGCCTGGGCGCTGCTGGGTGAGGCCGCCGCCGAGGTCGATCGTCTGGCCCTCGCGCTGGTCTGCCAGCGGGCGGAGAACGGCTATGTCGGCGTGCAGTCCGGACTCATGGATCAGTTCGCCTCGTCGTGCGGCGTAGCCGGGGCCGCTCTGCTGCTGGACTGTCGAACGACGGAGTGGCGGCCCGTCGCGCTGCCGGATGGACTCTCGCTCGTCGTCTGCAACACCGGATCGCCGCGCCGTCTCGAAAGTTCCGAATACAACATCCGGCGGGCGCAGTGCGAGGCCGCCGTCGAAGGCATCCAGAAGCTCGATCCCTCGGTCAGGTCGCTGCGGGACGTGAGTGCTGAACTCCTTGCCGCGGCACGCGCAACGCTCGAACCGGTCGTCGCCCGCCGCGCCGAGCACGTCATTGCCGAGAACGAGCGAGTTCTCGCGACGCTGACCGCGTTCGAGGCCAACGACCTCGACGCCGTCGGCGAGCTGTTCGCCGCGAGCCACGCCTCGCTGCGCGACCTGTTCGAGGTCGGCTCACCGCAGCTCGACGCTCTCGTCGAGATCGCCGTGGCGGTGCCGGGCGTCGTGGCGGCGCGGATGACAGGGGCGGGGTTCGGGGGCTGCACCGTCAACCTCGTTCACGGGGATGCCGTGGAGGCGCTCGGCATAGCGGTCCTCGCCGAGTACCCGGCGAAAACCGGCCTCCAGCCGACGATCCTGCCGGTTTCTGCGGCGGACGGAGCAGGCGCCCTCGTCTGAGGCTGGGCTCACCTCGCGGCTGTCACGGGCGAGGGTCTCGGGCCGCTACTGGCCGGGCTGTGCCGGGGACGGGGACGCCGCGACCGCTGCCGGCCGGGCGCGGCTCAGGAGTCCCGTCCGCGGCCCGAAGACCAGTGCGACCACGAACCAGAGCGTTTCGACCAGGACGATCGAGGCGCCCGACGCGACGTTGACGTAGAAGCTCAGGTACAGGCCGATCACCGCCGAGACTGCGGCCAGGATCGCCGCGAACGCCATCATCTGGTTGAAGCGGACGACGACGAGCTGGGCCGTCGCCGCGGGCGTGACCAGCATCGCGACGACCAGGATGATCCCGACCGCCTGGATGCTGACGACGATCGTCACGCCGAGCAGCACGAGGAGGAGATACTCCAGGCCCGCGACCGGCAGGCCGGACGCCGCGGCCCCGGCCGGGTCGAACGTCGCGAAGAGGAGCTCCTTGCGGATCGCCAGGACGATCCCGAGGATGATCGCCCCGAGGACCGCGACCTGGACGACATCGGCGAACCCGATCGACAGCACGTTCCCCAGGAGAAGACTAAGCAGGTCCTGGACGTAGCCCTTGATCGTCGAGAAAAGCAGGACGCCGAAGGCGAACGTCCCGGCGAAGAGGACACCGACAGACGTGTCGAAGCGGAGCCGGCCGCGCCGCGACACGACCCCAATGGCGAGCGACGTGACGATGGCCGAGATGGCCCCACCGATGTAGATGGGTGCCCCGAGCATATAGGCGATGACCAGGCCCGGAAACGCCGCATGGCTGAGGGCGTCGCCGATGAAGGCGAGGCCCTTGAGAACGACGAACGTCCCCATGACCGCGCAGACCACGCCGACGAGCACCGCCGCGACGAGGCCGTACTGGATGAAGCGGAACGCGAGCGGGTCGGTGATGAAATGGACCAGGTCCATCAGCGTCGCTCGTCGTGGAAGTGGCGCTCGCCGGTCGGGGCCTCGTCGTGGTGATGGGCGTCGTCGAGGACGAGCCGACCGCCGTCGCCCGGCAGGACGAGCACATGGCCGCCGTATGTCTCGGACAGGAGCTTCTGGTCGAGGACAAGCTCCGCGGGTCCCTGTGCCACCAGCCGTCCGTTGAGGAAGGCCGCCTCCTGGAACCGCTGGGCCGCGCAGATGAGGTCGTGGGTCGTCGCGATGACGGTCTTGCCCGCCCGCGCCTCGGCCTCGAGGACGTCCATCAGTTCCTCCTGGGTCCGGGCGTCGACGCCGGTCACCGGCTCATCGAGGAGGTACAGCTCCGGATCGGCGGCGATCGCCCGCGCGAGGAACACCCGCCGGCGCTGGCCGCCCGACAACGCGCCGATCTGGCGGTCGACCGCGTCGGCCATGCCGACCGTCTCGAGCGCCGCGGCGACCCGGTCTCGATCCGCGGATCCCGGCTGGCGCCCGAACCCGAGCCGCGCGTAGCGGCCCATCATGACGACCTCGCCGACCGTCACCGGGAACTCCCAGTCGACGGCCTCGGCCTGGGGCAGGTACGCGACCGCGCGGGCGGCCGATCCCGGTGGTCCGCCGAGGACCGACAAGGTACCCGACGTCGGGCGAATGAGGCCCGCAATCAGTTTGAGCAGCGTGCTCTTGCCGGCCCCGTTGGGCCCGATGACGGCGAGGAGCGAGCCCTGGCGGACGGTCAGCGACACGTCATCCAGGGCGATTCGCCGCCCGTACGCGGCGGACACGTGGTCGACGACGACCGACGACCCGGTGGCCGGCGGACCGACGGCGAGGACGTCGCCCCGGGTTGCGACGCTCACTGGACCGTCACGTCAGGGCCGCGACGATCTGGTCGACGTTCCAGCGCATCAGGCCGAGATAGCTATCGGCCGGCGCCGGGCCGAGCGCATCGTTGTAAAGCGTCGTGACGACCTTCGTGATCCCGGCTTCCTGGGCGAGCGTCTGGGACAGCTTCGGGCTGAACTGCGCCTCGCTGAACACGGCTTTGACGCCGGCCGACTTGACCTTGTCGACGAGGGCGGCGAGCTCCCCCGCGGTCGGCTCCTGTCCGACGTTCGCGAGGATCACCCCGACAAGCTCGAACCCGAAGTGACGGGCGAAGTACGGGAACGCGTCATGGAACGTCACGAGCTTCCGATTTTCCTCCGGGATGGTCGCGATCTTCGCCTTGAGCTCGGCATCGAGGCTGTCGAGCGTCGAGCTGTATGCCGCTGCGTTTGCATCGTACGTCGCCTTGCCGGCCGGATCGATGTCGCTGAGCTTCGCCGCGATCTTCGGGACGTAGTACTGCTTCACGAGGCTGGGGTCGAGCCAGAAGTGGGGGTTGGCCTCACCTTCCACGGTAATCGTAGGGATGCCATCGCCGAGGACGAGCTGCGGTGTCTTCCCGCCGGTGCCGGAGGCGAGGAGCCTGTCGAGGAAGTTGTCCAGGCCGACGCCGTTCGAGACGACGAGCTTCGCGTCGCTGAGCTTGCGGGCGTCGTCGGGCTTCGGCTCGTAGTCTTCAGGCCCGACACCGGCCGGAATGATCGATGTCGCGGCGAC
>DATHGS010000322.1:0-3720 GCA_035490155.1 Candidatus Methylomirabilota bacterium
GATCCACCACTGGGCCGCCCTGGTCTTCGTCGCGGCGATCGTCGTCCACGTCAGCCGGATCTTCTTCACCGGGGCGTTCCGCCGGCCGCGAGAGATCAACTGGCTGATCGGGGTCGGGATCCTCCTCCTCGCCCTGGTCGCCGGGCTGACGGGCTACTCCCTGCCGGACGACCTCCTGTCCGGGACGGGCCTGCGGATCACCTACTCGGCTGCGTTCGCGATCCCGTTCCTCGGTCCGTGGCTCGCCTACCTGATCTTCGGCGGCGAGTTCCCGACGGTCGAGCTCATCGGCCGCTTCTATGTCTTCCACATCATGCTCATCCCGGCATTGATGATCGGCGGGATCACCGTCCATCTACTGATCCTGTGGATCCAGAAGCACACCCAGTTCCCCGGTGGTCGGGCGGCTGAGACGAACGTCGTCGGGCGCCACTTCTGGCCGGGCCAGGTCTTCCGATCGACGGGCCTGTTCTTCCTGACGGCGGCCATCCTCGCCTTGCTGGGCGGGCTGGTCCAGGTCAACCCGGTCTGGGTCTACGGGCCGTTCATCCCGTACGCCGTCAGCTCGCCGGCGCAACCGGACTGGTATCTCGGCTGGCTGGAGGGATTGCTGCGTCTCGGACCGAACTGGGAGCCGACGATCCTCGGGGTGACGATCCCGAGCCCGTTCCTTCCGGCGATCATCGTGCCCGGGATCATCTTCACAGGATTCGCACTGTGGCCGTTCATCGAGGCTCGCCTGAGCGGCGACCATAGCGAGCACCACATCCTGCAATGGCCGTGGCAGGCACCGGCCCGGCTCGCGATCGGGAGCGCGGCCCTGACGCTGTTCGTCGTCCTCACGATCGCGGGGGGCAATGACGTCCTGGCGGTCTTCCTCCATGTCGGCGTCGAGGAGCTGACCGGCGTCCTGCGGATCCTGGCCTTTGTCGCACCGATCGTCGTCGGGTTGGCGGCGTATCGGCTGGGGGTCGAGCGGCGGCGCCAGGACGAGGGCGAGGGATGAGGCGGAGGCGCGGCGGGGCGGCTGGACGTGCCGTTGCGTTCGCCCTCGTGGTCGCCGGCGTCGTCGCGGGCTGCCTGCGTGCCCCGGCTACCGAACAGGCGCGGGCGGTCTCGGACCTGTGGACGGTCTTCGTCGTAGCCGCGGCCGGCGTCGGCGTCCTCGTCTGGGGGCTCATCACGATCGCCCTCGTGCGATACCGGCGCCGAGCCGCCGACGCGGGCACCGTTCCACCGCAGATCCATGACGCGCCGCGGCTCGAGATCGCCTGGACGATCGGGCCGATCGTTCTCGTCCTCGTCCTGTTCTGGCTGACCCTCGGAGCCCTCGGCCGGATCGATGCCCGGACGCCGGGGCGGGTGACGGTCGACGTCACCGGCTTCCGCTGGCAGTGGCGGTTCGACTATCCGGGGACCGGCGTCAGCATCAGCGGCGGGCCGGACAGCCCGGCCGAGATGGTCGTGCCGGCCGGCGAGCCGATCCACATCGTCCTGACCGCCACCGACGTCATCCACTCGTTCTACGTCCCCCAGTTCCTGTTCAAGCGCGATGCGATCCCCGGCCGACCGAACGAATTCGACCTGACGATCGACGAGCCCGGTGCCTACGGCGGCCAGTGCGCCGAGTTCTGCGGTGTCTTCCACGACCGGATGACGCTGACCGTCCGAGCGGTGACGAGGCAGCAATACGACGCCTGGCTGGCCGGCAAGCAGGTGCCCGGGAGTGGCTCGCCAGCCGCCTCCTCGCCGGCGGCGTCAGGGAGCGCCGCCCCATGAACCCGTCGAGGACGGTTGCCACCCCGCGGCTGGCCACCCCGGCCACCGTTCCGGTCGAGGTCGGCGGGCTGACCGGCTGGTTGACGACGACCGACCACAAGCGGATCGGGCTCCTCTACATCACGTCGGCCTTCGCGATGTTCCTCGTCGGCGGGCTGCTGGCGATGGAGATGCGGACCGAGCTCGCCGCGCCCGGCCTCCAGCTGGTCAGCGAGGAGGGTTTCGATCAGCTGTTCACCATGCACGGGACGATCATGCTGCTGCTCTTCGGGACGCCGATGGCGATCGGCCTGGCGAACGCGATCGTGCCCCTCCAGATCGGGGCGGCCGAGATGGCGTTTCCGAGGCTCAATGCGCTGTCGTTCTGGCTTTTCCTGTTCGGTGCGTTGATCGTCCTCAGCGGGTTCCTCACGCAGGGCGGGCCGGCAGCGGCAGGCTGGACGGGCTACGTCCCGCTCAGTGGGGCGACCTACGAGCCGGGGATCGGGCTGGACCTGTGGATCGTCGGGCTCGTGCTGGTCGGGATCTCGAGCGTCATCGGCTCGATCAACTTCATCGCGACGATCTACAACCGCCGAGCGCCGGGGATGCACATGTTCCGGATGCCGATCTTCACCTGGAACATCCTCGTGACGTCGCTGCTGATCCTGTTCGCCTTCCCGCCGCTGACCGCCGCCCTGGCGATGTTGTTCATCGATCGCCACTTCGGCGGCGCGTTCTTCGACCCGAGCCATGGCGGCTCGGCCGTCCTGTGGCAGCACCTCTTCTGGTTCTTCGGCCACCCCGAGGTCTACATCCTCATCCTGCCGTTCTTCGGCGTCATCACCGAGGTCGTCTCGACCTTCAGCCGCAAGCCCGTCTTCGGCTATGTCGCCTTCGTCTTTGCGACGATGGCAATCGCCAGCCTTTCCATGGCGGTCTGGGCGCACCACATGTTCACGACGGGCGCGGTCAGCCTGCCGTTCTTCAGCCTCGCGTCGTTCGCGATCGCGGTCCCGACCGGGATCAAGTTCTTCAACTGGATCGCGACGATGTGGCGCGGCCACCTGACGTTCGAGACGCCGATGCTGTGGGCGATCGGCTTCCTGTACCTGTTCCTCCTCGGCGGGATCACCGGGATCATCGTTGCCTCTCCTGCCCTCGATTTCGGCCTCCAGGACACCTACTTCGTCGTCGCCCATTTCCACAACACGCTGATCGGCGGATCGGTCTTCGCGATCTTCGCCGCGACCTACTACTGGTTCCCGAAGATGACGGGCCGTCGCCTGTCGGAACGCCTCGGGCGGATCCAGTTCGTGCTGTGGCTCGTCGGCTTCACACTGACGTTCCTGCCGCAATACGAGCTCGGCCTGCTCGGGATGCCGCGGCGGATCGCCGATTACGCGGCGGCCACGGGCTGGTCCGACCTGAACCTGCTCTCGACGATCGGCGCCGCGATCATGGGGATCGGCGTCCTGCCATTCCTGCTCGCGGTCGGCGAGGCACTTCGTCGACCACCGGACCAGCCGGCCGACCCATGGGGCGGATCAACACTGGAGTGGTGGACGGACTCGCCGCCGCCACCCGGCAACTTCCGCGACCTGCCACCGATCCGTTCGGCCAGACCGGTCTTCGATGCCCGTGTTGCCGCGACCGACGCGGCGGCAACACGTGAGGCACCGACATGAGGTCGCTGTCGGACGAGGCCAAGGTCTTCGCCCGGATGTCGATCTTCGGGATCGTCGTCGGGGGCGCCTACTGGTTCCTCACCTACGAGGTGGCCGGGACGGTGCTGCTCCTCGGCTTCGGCCTCGCCGCGGGCCTGGCGACGGTGGCCAACTTCATCCGCTCCCGTCGGGCCGCGGGCGACGCCACGGCGGCGGGCGACGAGGTCGCCGGCGGCGAGAGCGTCCCAGGCGAGGCGGCCGAGCCGTACCCGGAGCCGGGCTGGGCACCGCTCAT
>DATHGS010000323.1:0-3763 GCA_035490155.1 Candidatus Methylomirabilota bacterium
TAGGCATCGACCTCGGCGCGCCGGTCCGGGGCGGTCAGCGTCGCAACGAGCCGGTGTTCCGGGGCGAGGACCATGAACGTCGCCCCGAACAAGGTGTCAGGGCGGGTCGTGAAGACGCGCAGCTCGTCGCCGCCAGGCTGATGGTCGTCCGGGGCGATCGTGAAGACGATCTCCGCGCCCTCGCTCCGACCGATCCAGTTCGTCTGCTGCGTCTTGATCGGTTCGGGCCAGTCGAGGCCGCTGAAGTCGAGCAGCTCGTCGGCGTAGTTCGTGACCTTCAGGTACCACTGGGCGAGATCGCGCTTCTCGACCTTTGCCCCGCATCGCCAGCAATGGCGATCGGCGCCTTCGACCTGCTCGCGCGCCAGCGTCCCGTCATTCGGGCACCAGTCGACCGCCGAGGTCGCCCGGTAGGCAAGACCCGCCTTCAGGAACTGCAGGAAGAACCACTGGTTCCAGCGGTAGTAGCCGGGGTCGGCGGTGACGACCTCTGCCTCCCAGTCGAATGTCGCGCCCATCGACCGCAGCTGCCGACGCATGTTCTCGATGTTCGACATCGTCCAGTCGCGCGGGTTGATGTTGTTCTTGATCGCGGCGTTCTCTGCCGGCAGTCCGAACGCATCGAAGCCGATCGGAAGGAACACGTTCTCGCCGTGCATCCGGTGGAACCGTGCGATCGCGTCGGTCGGGGTCGTGATGTACCAGTGCCCGATGTGGAGGTCGCCCGATGGATACGGGTACATCGTCAACAGGTAGAACTTCGGCCGCGACGTGTCGTGCAGATCGGTCCGATAGAGGTTGAGCGCGGCCCATTTCGACTGCCAGCGTGGCTCGATGGACGCAGCGTCGTAACGCTCGACCCGGCTGCGGCCGGTCGGCTCTGTTTTCGGGCTCGTATCGGTCTCGGTCGTGTCGGTCACGTCGGTCTCGTCGGCTCGCTGATAGCAAGAGACCCCCCGCCGGCCGGCAGGGGGTCGTAGGTGGTCGGCGCTACGGGCAATGTGGTGGAGCTAAGGGGATTCGAACCCCTGACCTTCTGAATGCCATTCAGACGCTCTTCCAGCTGAGCTATAGCCCCACGATTGGTGCTCGATCGGAGCCTCTGACTGGTGCCGAGGGAATCTAGCACAGACGCTCGGCCACAGGCGCCCGGCGAGCCGCCGGGACCCGGACGAATGGGCTGCCGGCACCGGGTCGATCGGGTCATGCGCCGCGAGGCGCACCGGCGTAGGCTCGGGCGCGGGCGACCCCGCCCTCGCAGCGGAGGTGCGCGAGTGCCACGACGCCGGACGATCTCCCGACCCGCGACCGATGAGCCGATTCGCCTCGTCATCGTGGAACCGCATCCACTTCTAGGGGTCGGAATCCGGGAGGTCCTCGATCGCGAGCCCGACATCGAGATCGTCGCCCAGGTCAGGTGGCCGGACGAGGCGATGCCTGTGATCGACGCCTCCGCGCCGGACGTGGTGCTTGTCGAAGTGCCGGCGGAGGCCACCGGGGCGCAAGCCGTTCGACGGATGCACCAGGGGGCACCCGCTTCGGCGATCGTCGTGCTCGGCGGCGAGGACAACGATGCGAGCATCCTCGAGGCCATGGAGGTCGGTGCGACCGCCCATGTAGCCGGATTGGCGACGCCGTCAGAGCTTGTCGAGACCATTCGCCGTGTCGCAGAGGGCAAGGACCCCCTCAAGTCCGAGCTGATCACCAGGCCGGATCTCGTCGAGCGGATCCTCGACAGCGTTCGCGACACAATTCTCGCAGACCGCCTGCCTGAGAACCCGCTCACGACCCGGGAGCTCGAGATGCTGGCCCTCGCGGCCGACGGGCTCAGCAACCGCGAGATCGCTCAGACCCTCGCCCTCAGCGAGCAGACCGTCAAGAACCATCTGTCCACGGCCCTTCACAAGTTCGGCGTCCCAAACCGGACGCAGGCGGTGGCGTATGCCATCCGTCATGGCTGGCTCTCGATTCACGATGACGCGGATGAGAGCGGGGGATCGCACCGGTAGTCAGAGCCTCTCACGCAGAGCGCTCCCGCACGCGTCGCGAGTTCGTCGCCCGGTCGCCCTTTTGGGCTTGACCTTTGCCGGTCGTCAACACGATTGGGCCGTTCGGAAGAGAATGGTGCCCAGTGGCAACGGTTGACGAGACACGGCGCGTTATCCTCGTCGTTACCGTACTTACGGGCTAATTGTTCTCCGTACGTATGGGCTAACCGCATTGCAGGTCCATCGGGAACGATCGACCCGTCACGAGTCACGTTCCTGGGGCGATGGAGGTTCCGTCATGTCGCTGATGCAGCGGGTGGAGCGGGCGCAACAGGTCGCCGACAACCCGAGTGCTGTGGCCGTGGTGCCGCCGGTATCGCCGGTGGTTCTCACGACGTCGTCACGGGTCCCTGAACGCGAAGAGCTCCTGCGCAATGTCAGGCTGCGCCTCCAGGAGGAGATCGTCGGGGCCTTCAACACCCTTGTCGACGCCACGCCGGCTGACGCCCGCGCCAAGATCGAGGCACTCGTCGACAGGGTGATGGTCGCCCAGGGTTTCGTCGTGACCCGCGACGAACGGCTCCGCCTGATCCTCGAGATGGTCAACGACGTCACCGGCCTCGGCCCGCTGGAGCCGCTCCTCAACGATGAATCGATCACCGAGATCATGGTCAACGGCCCGTCCCAGATCTACATCGAGCGGGCCGGCAAGATCCTCCGCGTCGATACCGTCTTCCTGAACAACGAGCACGTCCTCCGGACGATCGACCGGATCATCACCCCGCTGGGACGCCGCATCGACGACTCGAGCCCGCGGGTCGATGCGCGACTCGCGGACGGCTCTCGCGTCAACGCAATCATCGAGCCGTTGTCGCTCGTGGGACCGGTTATCACGGTCCGCAAGTTCGCCGCCAAGCCGTATACGGTCGATGACCTCATCCGCTTCGGGACTGCCACGCCCGAGATGTTCGCCTTCCTCCAGGCCTGCATCGAGGCCAAGCTCAACCTGTTCGTCTCCGGCGGAACCGGCTCGGGCAAGACGACGACGCTCAACGTGATCTCGTCATTCATCCCGAACGATGAGCGGATCGTCACGATCGAGGACGCGGCCGAGCTCCAGCTTCGCCAGGAGCACGTGATCACGCTCGAGGCACGACCGCCGAACCTCGAGGGCGAAGGTGAGATCACGATCCGGAACCTGCTCCGCAACGCGATGCATATGCGCCCCGACCGGATCATCGTCGGGGAGTGCCGCGCCGGCGAGGCCCTGGACATGCTCCAGGCAATGACGACCGGTCACGATGGCTCGCTGTCGACAGGCCATGCCAACAGCCCGAAGGACATGCTTCGTCGGCTCGAGACGATGGTCCTGATGACGGGCTACGCGATGCCCCTCCGGGCGATCCGAGAGCAGATCTCATCCGCTGTCGACCTGATCGTCCACACGGCCCGCCTCAAGGACGGCTCTCGCAAGATCGTCAACATCACCGAGATCTACGGCATCGAGGACGACGAGATCCTCACCCAGGACATCTTTGCCTTCGAGCAGACCGGCGTTCGCGACGGCAGGATCGAGGGCGAGCTCAAGCCAACCGGCATCCGGCCGACGTTCATGCCGCAGTTCCAGCGGATGGGGATCACGCTGCCGCCCGGCGATTTCGGGATCCCTTCCGAGAACAAGGCACGGCCCAGCGCCGGCCGTCAGCTCAAAGGACGATGGGGCGGCACCACGTCTCAGGAACCGGTGGCCAACGCGATCGTCGGCTTGGGGCGCG
>DATHGS010000324.1:0-3267 GCA_035490155.1 Candidatus Methylomirabilota bacterium
AGCATGATCCCCACGCCGATGCCGAGGAAGCTCGAGATCAGCAGGAAATTCGGGAAGAAGCCGACATAGCGGATATTCGCCGGTATCCACCGGATCAGAAGCAGCTCGGTGAAAAGGACGGTGGCGCTGACGAGGACGAGCCGCACCTCGGGCCGACCCAGTGCCGGCAGCGGACCCAAGATGACCTCGCGCGGTCCCCGCACCCATACCTCCCCGCGATTATCCAGAAGCCCCGGAAACGGCTCCGGGGCTTGTTCAGGTCATTTGTTCGGGGTGCTGGTGAGCCGGGGGAGACTCGAACTCCCAACCAACTGATTAAGAGTCAGTTGCTCTGCCATTGAGCTACCGGCCCAGCGAGCCGAGAGGATACCCCAGATCGATGGCCCGAGACCAAGGTCGGCCGCCACCGGTCGCCGCACGGGAGCCGACGCTCCGGTCCATTGCAATGAGGCGTCGCCGCTTTGCAAGGCGGCCGGCAAGGTCCGCGGGGGAGAATCGCCGGCAAGGTCTCCGTCCCGAGGCTGGGGGCTGAGGGACGGGGACCTGGACGTTTTCAGGCAAGCACCCCGCAGACATGATTGAGCCGCGTCCCAGAAACGGAACGCGGCTCAATGAGTTCGTCTGAGCCCGGCGGACGGTAGGAGCGTGCAGCGCTCCTCACCAGACTCACGGATGAAGTCGAGAAGATCCCCGTCGACCCCGAGTTTGTCTCGCCGTCTCTCACAGATCAAGTAGGGCGAATGCCGTATCGGCGGCCAACTCGGTGCCGGCCTCAGCCGGCGCCGATCGCCGCTCCGATCGGCGGCTCATCGGACTCACCCTCGATCGTGACGTGGGGCAGCCAGCCGAGCCAGCGCGGCAGCCACCAGTTCCAGTCCCCGAGGAGGCGCATCGACGCCGGCAGGAGGATGCTCCGGACGATCGTCGCGTCGATGAAGACCGCGACCGCGAGCCCGAACCCGAGCTGCTTGATGATCGTCAGCTCGAGGGTCACGAACACGCCGAAGACGACGACCATGATCGCCGCCGCGCTCGTGACGGTGCCGGAGGTGATCGCGATTCCGCGGGCGACGGCCTCATTCGAGGACAGCCCGCGATCCCGTGCCTCCTTGATCCGGGTGAGGATGAAGACGTGGTAGTCCATCGACAGCCCGAACAGGATCGTGAAGATGAAGACCGGGATGAACCCTTCGATCGGCCCTCGCTTGACCCCGAGGAAGTCGGACCCCCAGCCCTCCTGGAAGACGAGGACGAGAAGCCCGAAAGCGGCGCCAGTCGACAGCAGGTTGAGCAGGATCGCCTTGATCGGGATGACGATCGATCGGAAGGCGACCAGGAGCAGCAGGAACGACAGGCTCAACACGAAACCCATGACCAGCGGCATGCCGTGAAGGTAGAAGTCGACGACGTCGAGCGTGTAGGCCGCGTCGCCGGTGACCAGCGCGCGGACGCCCGGTAGATCGGCGAAAGCCGTGGGCACGACGGACGAACGGACCTGCCGGACGATGTCCTGGTTGCGCAGGTCGTTGCTGCCGCCGGCCATGAGGTAGGAGACGAACGCGACGTGACCGTCGGCCGACATCAGCGTCGTCGGCGGCCCACTCAGGCCCGGGATCGCGAGAACGGCGTCGCTCATCTTCTGGATGGCCGCCTTGGTCGGCGCCTCGTCCGCGCGGGTTACGACAACGGAGAGATCGAGATCGGAGCCGGCCGGCCACTTCTCGTTTAACAGGTTCACCGCCTGGACGCCGTCGAGCGAGTCCGGGAACGAGGTGAAGTCGGCCTGGCCCATGTGCAGCCGGACGACCGGCGAGGCGATCGCCAGGAGGATGACCGCCGTGCCTGCGGCGGCGATGATCGGGCGGCGCATCACTGATCGAACGACGACGGCCCACAGCCCACTCCCCTCCTCACGATCGCGACCGACGATCGGGATCCGGAGCCGGTTGACGCCGTCGCCAAGGATTGCCAGCGTCGCCGGCAGGAACGTCAGCGAGCCGATGACCGCGACCAGGACGACGGAGATCGTGCCGACGGCCATCGAGCGGAAGAGCGGATCGTCGAGCAGGAAGAGCCCGCCGATCGAGATCATCACCGCGAGCCCGGAGAAGAACACGGCTCGCCCGGCGGTGTTGCTTGCGACGTGGATCGCGGCCGTCCGGTTGCGGCCGTGGCGTCGTTCGGTCCTGAACCGCGTGACCATGAACAGCGAGTAATCGACCGCCACGGCCAGTCCGATGAGGACGACGAGCTGGCTCGCGTACGGACTGACAGGGGTCACGAGCTGGCTATACAGCCCGAGAATCCCGAATGCCGCCAGGAGCGCGGTCACCGCCAACACGAGTGGGATCGCGGCGGCGACGACCGCCCCGAAGGCGATCAGCAGAATGAGGAATGTCAACGGGATCGTCAGTCTGAGCGACGAGTCGAGGCCGCCGGTGATCAGGGCGCTGATCTCGTTATTGGCAAGGGTGTTGTTGAGGGCGTGGATCGTGTACGCCGGGTACGCGGCCTTGATCTCCGCGATGACGGCCGGCATCGGTACGAGGCGCTCCTTGAGCGCCGGGCCGTCGCCGGGGACGCGCCCGACGATCCGGACCGTCGTTCGGTCCGGCGAGATGAGCCCGGCCGCGGCGGGCACTGCCGCGGCCTTGATCGGGTCGACGAGCTGCTCGAGGACCGGCCCCGTGGTGCCGTCGACTGACGCCTGGACGGCGGCCAGCTTGGCCGTGATGGCCGCGACGTCGGTGGCGAAAGCTGGATCGTCGACCGTCTTGTCCGGGCTGGACACGAGAAGGAGGAACTGCTGCGAGGCCGGCGCCTGCTGGCCGACCGAAGCATTCGCGGCGCTGTAGACGACGTAGGCCTCACCAGCCTCATATTTCGAGCGCTCGCTGTTCGAGACGGCCTCGACCGAGTTGGTCCCGCCGGCCGCCAGGCTGACCCCGAACAGGCCGATTGTCGCGACGAACCAGATCACGAAGATGGGCCAGCGATGGCGGGCGCTCCAGCCGGCGACCCGGACGGTCCAGGGATCGCGGACAGGCCGAGCAGACGAGGACGTGACGGGTTCCATCGGCCGCGTAAGGGTACCCGACAGCGATTGCCGACTGAACCAGTGGCAGGCTCCGAGGGTAGTTCTGGGCGATGGACCACCGGCCGGTTGCTACCGCGATCATCCTGGTGATCGCCGTCGCGGCCTGCGGAGTCTCGCCGACCTTGGATCCGGCATCGACCGAACCAGACAACACCGCCGCGGCGTCCGCC
>DATHGS010000325.1:0-3863 GCA_035490155.1 Candidatus Methylomirabilota bacterium
AGTGGCGGGACCTCTGTCCGGGCGACGATGTCACGCAGTGCGTCGCGGCGAGCCTTGCCGACGCGGACCTCGGCGAGCGCCCGACGGAACTCTTCCGTCAGGGGCCCATGGAGCTTCTCGACGACCTTGCCGAGGGCGGCGTCGAAGCCGAGACCCGCCCGCACGGAGATCGTCAGCAGGTCGAGCGCATCCGGGATCTGGAGCAGGATCGCGTGCTGGCGCTTTCGCACCCGCCCACCGAGCCAGAACTCCGGGATCGTGTAGCCGAAGGCCACCCCGATGCCGCTCATCAGGAAGTTCAGCGGGATCGGCAGCTTCATGAGGCCGACGATCACGAACAGCAGGAAGAAGAGGAGGCCGCCCACGACCGCTCCGACCGCCTTGACGCCGAGCCAGTCGGCGACCCGAAGGTTGCCCGGATTGCCGGCGAGGGCCAGCCGTTTCTCAGCCTTCTCCTGGAACGAGCTGCTGGCCAGCCCGGAGACGCGACGTGAGAGGCCCGACGCCAGCGGCCGCAGGGTTCGTTCGATGAACGGCTGCTGCAGCTCGAGCTCTTCGAGGTTCTTGGCCTGCATGGTGCCGAGCTGAGTCAGCCGGGCCTGGACCGGATCGACCGGCGAGCTCCCGGCCAGGCCGAGAAAGATCAGGAGGATCGCCAGGGCGGCAGCCCCCGCGATCACGATTGGGAGATAGGCAACCATCTGATCAGACCTCGATGTCGACGATCTTGCGGATGAACATGAAGCCCATGAACATCATGAACCCGCCGAAGATCAGGATCACGACGCCGGCCGGCAGACCGAGGACTGCTGGGGGGTTCGCGAACATTGGTTCCATGAAGTTTGGCGCCGCGACGAACAGGAAGCCCGCCAGGCCGATCGGCAGGAAGCCGACGACGTAGCCCGAGAGCCGCTGCTGGGCAGTGAGCGTCTTGATCTCTCCCTTGATCCGGACTCGCTCGCGGATCGTGTAGGCGATCGAGTCGAGGATCTCGGCGAGGTTGCCGCCGACGGTGTGCTGGATCGAGATGGCAGTGGCCATCAGCTCGAGGTCGTCCGAACGGACACGGCGAACCATGTTCTCGAGCGCCTGCTCGAACGGCAGGCCAAGGTTGACCTCGCGGATGACGCGGCCGAACTCGGTCGAGACCGGTGGGCGCGATTCACGGACGACCAGCTCGATCGCCTGGAGGAACGACGAGCCCGCCCGAAGCGCATTTGCCAGCAGGGTGATCGTGTCCGGCAGCTGCTTGTTGAAGGCGTTGAGCCGGCCGCTCTTGCGCCGGCCGAGCCAGAATCGCGGCAGCATGAAACCGATGAGGGCTGCGATGAGAAGCGCGATCGGGTTGCGCAGGGCCGGAAGGCCGAGGGACAGGACGACGAACAGGAGCGGCAGGCCGACGATGGCTCCGGCCCAGATCGCGAGGTACTCGCTGACCTTGATCTTGAGGTCCGCTCGCGCGATCTCCCGGGCGAGGTTCGCCCCGAAGTCGCGGCGCTCGACGACCCGGTTGAGCTGAGCGAGCGCGACGCTCGACGAGATCATCTCGCTGAGTCCGCCCGAACCGGCCGCGGCCGCCGCGGCCCCGTCCCGACCGGACGCGTAGCGCTCGAGTCGCGTGCTCACCGCGGACCCACTCCCGGACGTGGCAATGCCGATCGCGATCAGGAAGATCGCCCCAGCTGCCACGGCGGCGACTGCCAACGTCATTGCATCCACGGTGTGCCTCCTCCCCGCTCAGTAACTGAAGCCGAAGACGCCGGGTGGCAGGTTGATCCCCATCACCTCGAACTTCTCGACGAACTTGGGGCGGATCCCGGTCGGCTTCAGGCGACCCTGGATCTTGCCCTCGATGACACCGGTCTGCTCGAACACGAAGACGTCCTGCATGACGATGACGTCACCTTCCATGCCCTGGACCTCGGTGATGTTGACGATTCTCCGGGTCCCGTCCTTGAGGCGGCTCTGCTGGACGATGAGATCGACGGCAGAGGCAACCTGCTCGCGAATGGCCCGGACCGGCAGGTCGACGCCGGCCATGAGGACCATCGTCTCGAGTCGGGAAAGCATATCGCGCGGGCTGTTTGCGTGGCCAGTGGACATCGAGCCGTCGTGGCCCGTGTTCATGGCCTGGAGCATGTCGAGGGCCTCGCCTGAACGGCACTCCCCGACGATGATCCGGTCGGGCCGCATTCGGAGCGAGTTGCGGACGAGCTCGCGGATCGGGATAGCGCCCTTGCCTTCGATGTTCGGCGGTCGCGACTCGAGCGTCACGACGTGCTCCTGGCGGAGCTGCAGCTCGGCGGCGTCCTCGATCGTGACGATCCGCTCGTCGTTCGGGATGAACGACGACAGGACGTTCAGTGTGGTCGTCTTGCCGGAGCCGGTGCCGCCGGAGACGAAGATGTTCAGCCGGGCCTCGACGCAGGCGCGCAGGAACTCGAACATGTCGGTCGTGGCGGTGCCGAATCGGATCAGGTCGTCGGTGGTGAACGGCGACGCGGAGAATTTCCGGATGGTGATGACCGGCCCGACGAGCGACAGCGGCGGGATGATCGCGTTGACGCGGGAACCATCGGTCAGGCGGGCGTCGACCATTGGGCTCGACTCGTCGACGCGGCGACCGATCGGGGCAATGATCCGGTCGATGATCCGCATGACGTGGTCGTCGTTCTGGAAGACGACGTTCGTCAGCTCCAGCTTGCCGGACCGCTCGATGTAGACCTGGCGCGGGCCGTTGACCATGACTTCTGTGATCGACTCGTCTCGCAGCAACGGCTCGAGCGGCCCGAGGCCGATGATCTCGTCCGTGATCTGCTCGAGCATCCGGACTCGCTCGGCACGTGTCAGGGCGAGGCCTTCCTCATCGATGACCTTGCCGAAGATCTCCTCGATCTGACGCCGGACCTCGACCTGGTTCGAGAGGTCGAGCTTCGGGTCGAGATCCTGGATGACCCGGCTCTGGATCCGGAACTTGACGTCGCGGAACGACTCGCGAACCGGTGCCTGGCTCATCAGCCGCTGGCTCGGCGGTGCGCCGGTCGGTCCACCCGGTCCCCCTGGCCCACTCGGGACCGGAACTCCGGATGGTCCCGTAGCGGCGCCCGGTCGAGCGCTCTCAATCCGTTTCAGCAGTGACATGGCACCTGTTCCCTTCTTGCCCCGAGGGTCTCGCTAATGATGATGGTCATCGGAATGAGAACATCGATTTCTTCTGGACGGGCTTGCGAGCATCGTCGGCCACGGTCGCCGCTCCCCCGCCGCTGATCACCGTGGCCAGCCGCAGGACGTCCTGGGACACCTGGGCCTCCCGGTTGCTCAGGAAGAACGGTACGCCCCGGTTGAGGGCGTAGACGACGCTTCGGCCGTCGCTCACGATCGTGTGATCGACCTTCCGGCCGATCGAGTTCTCGACGTCGGCGACGCGGATGCCGAGAGTCGAGTCGGCCCGGTTGAGGACGAGCTTGATCTTGCTCTGCTCGTAGCCGAGCTGCTCGGCGACCTCGAGAAAGAGCCGCATGTTCTTGATGCTCGTGATCTCGAGGCTGAGGATGGTCAGGACGTCATCGGCGACGTCGAGGATGGCCAGCGTCGTGTCGTTGAACCACGAGGTGCAGTCGATGATGACGAGATCGTGGCGGCGCCGGAGCGCCTCGATGACTCGCTTGACCCCGCCCGGGGTGATCAGCTCTGCCATCTCCGGTGACGGCGGGGCGAGCAGCACCGAGATGCCGGAGGAGTGCTTGATCACGAACGTGTCGAGCGATTCCGGTTCGCCCATCTCGAGCTCCGGGACAAGGTCGGCGATCGACTTGTTCTTCGGGTTCAGGTTGAGCAGGACGCCGACGTCGCCGAACTGGAAC
>DATHGS010000326.1:0-2770 GCA_035490155.1 Candidatus Methylomirabilota bacterium
AGAACTGCGACAGGCCGACAAGGATGAGTGCGTTCGCGATGAACCCGAGGAACAGGGCCCCGAGCGCGGCGCCGGCGAGCGTCCCGGACCCACCGAAGATGTTCACGCCACCGACGACGACCGCGGCCACGACGGCCAGCACGACGCCTGTCGCCGACGTCCCGTTGATCGTCCCGAACTCCATGACCCACATCACGCCGGCGACGCCGGCGAGCAGGCCGCACAGGGAGAACGCCGTGAACACGACGAGTCGGGACGGGATGCCGAGGATGGCGGCGGCCTCCGGGTTGCTGCCGACGGCATACAGCTGACGGCCGAACCTGGTCCATCGCAGGATCACGGTGCCGATGACGACGACGACTACGGCGACGAGCACGAACAGCGGGATCCCGAAGACGCTGGCCTGTGCCGTTTCGGAGAAGCCTGGCGGAAGTCCTGCGAGCGGGACCTGGTGGCTGCCGGCGATCAGGTAGTCGACGCCTCGAAAGACGCTCAACGTCCCGAGCGTCGCGACGATCGCCGGAACCTTGAACAGGGTCACGATCACCCCGTTGATCATCCCCAGGACGAGCCCGATCCCGAGCCCGAGCGCGATCGCAGCCGATGCGTCCAATGCGTGGAGCTCGAGGACGCGGGCGACGCTGTAGGCGACGAGCCCGATCGTGGCTTCGACCGAGAGGTCGACGTTCCTCGTGATGACGACCAGCGCCTCACCGACGGCGGCGACGGCGATGACCGACGCGAGGACCGCGACCTGGCTGATGTTTGCGACGGTCAGGAACTGGGGTGCCGCGATCGTCACGAGCGCTCCCAGCACGACCATGATCGCGACGAGGCTCAGCTCGCGCTGGCGGGCGATCGTCGACAGCCACTGGCCCGGGGTTCGCGGCGCGCCGAGCGCGACAGTCGCGGGGGTCTCAGCCATCGAAGCCACGGTCGGTCCCTGCTCCGACGGGTCCCGAAGCTTCGTCGTCGGATGCGCTCCCCGTCGCGGCGAACATCACCCGCTCCTCGGTCGCTCGCTCCCGGGGGATCTCGGCCGTGATTCGTCCCTCGTGGAGCACAAGGATCCGATCCGACATCGCGAGGACCTCCGGCAGGTCGCTCGAGATGAGGATGATCCCGAGGCCCGACGCGGCAAGCTCCGAGATGATCCGGTGGACCTCGACCTTGGCGCCGATATCGATCCCGCGCGTGGGCTCGTCGAGGATGAGGATCTTCGGCTTCGAGGCGAGCCACTTGGCCAGCACGACCTTCTGCTGGTTGCCGCCGGACAGTGCCCCGGCCAGTTGGTCGACCCCTGTCATCCGGACGTTGAACTGCTGGGTGTAGTCGCGAGCGACCGTGCGCTCGACGGACGAGCGGGTGAGGAGCCGCGGAAAGAGGCGCGGCAGGATCGGCAGGGTCACGTTCTGGGCGATCGTGAAGTCCAGCACGAGTCCTTCCTGGTGGCGGTCCTCGGGGAGATAGGCGATCCCCGCGTGCATCGCGGCCGACGGACTCGCGAACGCGACCGGCGCGCCGCCGAGCCGGATCTCACCGGCGTCACGCTGGTCGATCCCGAACAGGACCCTCGCGACCTCCGTCCGGCCCGCCCCGACCAGGCCGGCAAACCCGACGATCTCCCGGGCCCGGACGGAGAAAGCGATGTCACGGAAGACACCCGCCCTGGTGAGGCCGGTGACCTCGAGCAGGACGTCGCCAGCAGGGATCTCGACCTTGGGGAACAGCGACACGACCCGGCCGACCATGTGCCGGACGAGGTCGGCGGTCGTGAGGTCGCTCGTTGCCGTCGTGACCACGTGCTTGCCGTCCCGGAAGACCGTCGCCCGGTCGCACAGCTCGAAGACCTCGTCGAGCCGGTGGCTGACGAACAGCACCGCGACGCCACGATCGCGCAGCCGGCGGACGATCGTGAACAGCCGCTCGACCTCGTGAGCCGACAGCGAGGCGGTCGGCTCGTCGAGGATCAGCACGCGGGCATCGACCGACAGCGACTTGGCAATCTCGATCAGCTGCTGGTCGGCCATCGACAGGCCCCTGACCGGGGCGTCTACGTCGAATTGCACGTCGAGCTGGCGGAAGAGCGCCTGCGCCGCCCGGCGCGTTCCGCCCCAGTCAATCGTGCCGAGGCGCCCGGACGGGGCGTGGCCGATGAACACATTCTCGGCGACGGTCAGGTCCGGAAACAGGCGGGGCTCCTGGTGAACGACGGCGATTCCAAGGGCACGCGATTGGGCGGGGCCGTGGATCACGGTCTGCTCGCCATCGAGCCAGATCGTTCCGCTGTCCGGCTGGTGGATGCCGGCGAGGATCTTGACCAGGGTGCTCTTGCCGGCCCCGTTCTCACCGACCAGGGCGTGGATCTCGCCGGATCGCAGGTCGAGCGATACGTCATCGAGGGCCTGCGTCGCCGCGAATCGCTTGGAAATCCCGCTGAGCTGGGCACGGGGCGGGGCGGCGACGGCGGGCGCGGCAGGGGAGGACGCGGTCACCGGAAGGACCTGCTCGCATCGGCGCTGTTGACGCCGCCGGGGTTGCTACCGCCGGGCTCGACTTCCCCCTCGGCGGGAACGAGTCGGACGTCGACGCCGCGGCCAGTCAGCGCCCGGACCATGTCGTCGGGCGCGCCCTCATCGGTCAGGACGATGCTGATCTTGTCCGTCGGGCAGAACGTGGCAAAGGCTGCGCGCTCCCATTTCGTCCGGTCGACGATCGCAATGACCTCGCGGGCGGCGGTGACCATCGATCGCTTGATCTGGGCCTCTTC
>DATHGS010000327.1:0-2186 GCA_035490155.1 Candidatus Methylomirabilota bacterium
TGTCGATTCGCCACCATCCCGTTCGTCGTCTCGATAACGGGTCGCCAGCCGGGCGGCTGAACTCCAGAGGAGGTCATTTATGCGCTACCTGCTTTTGATCTACACGCAGGAACAGCTCGAGCCGACCGGGGACGCCGCGGGGGCCGAGTTCGCCGCGTACGAGGCGTTCACGAACGAGGTCCGTGATCGCGGCATCTACCAGGCCGGCGAAGCGCTCCGCCCGACCACGACCGCGACGACAGTCCGAGTCCGCGACGGCCAGACCGTCACGACCGACGGTCCGTTCGCCGAGACGAAGGAAGCGCTCGGCGGGTTCTACATGGTTGACGCGACCGACCTCGACGACGCGATCCAGCTCGCCGCGAAGATCCCGGGCGCGAAGCACGGCTCGATCGAGATCCGCCCGATCTTCGAGTACGGCGCTGCCGAAGGGTCGTCGTCCGAGGCGGTCGGCGCCGCCGGCTGAGATCGGCCGCGTCGCGACACTTCATTCGGACGCTTGCTTCCGCCCACCGATCCACACGTCGTCGTCGACCAGCTCTTTCGCGAGGAGTCGGGTCGGGTCCTCGCTACGCTCATCCGCGTCCTTGGCGACTTCGATCTCGCCGAGGAAGCGGTCCAGGAGGCGTTCCTGACGGCCCTCGAGACGTGGCCGTCGCGAGGCGTCCCGGACAACCCCGGCGCCTGGATCATGACGACGGCGAGGAACCGGGCGATCGACCGGTTGCGGCGCCGCAAGCGGCTCGCCGAGAAGGCGGAGCTGCTTGGGCGCGAAGCGGCGATCGAGGCGGAGCTCGCGGCTGTCGATCCCGAGGCGAGCATCGATGCGGAGAGCGACGTGAGCCCGATCGCCGATGACCGGCTGCGACTCATCTTCACCTGCTGCCATCCCGCGCTCGCCATCGATGCGCGAGTCGCGCTGACGCTGCGGACGCTCGGCGGGCTCTCGACACCCGAGATCGCCCGGGCATTCCTCGTCCCGGAGGTGACGCTCGCGCAGCGCCTCGTCCGAGCCAAGCGGAAGATCCGCGATGCCGGCATTCCCTATCGCGTCCCGCCGGACCATGACCTGCCGGAGCGGCTCGACGGTGTCCTGCGCGTCCTCTACCTCGTCTTCAACGAGGGCTACGGTGCGTCGAGCGGCGACCGCCTCATCCGGCGCGAGCTGTCCACCGAGGCAATTCGCCTGGGCCGGGTGCTCGTCGACCTCATGCCGGATGAGCCCGAGGCCCTCGGGCTGCTCGCCCTGATGCTGCTGCACGACGCCCGGCGCGAAGCGCGCACGGGTGGCGACGGCCAGCTCGTCCTGCTGGAGGACCAGGACCGCGACCGCTGGAACCGGCCCCGGATCGACGAGGGCCGCGAGCTGCTCGAGCGGGCGCTGCGGATGCGGCGGGTCGGGCCGATGCAGCTCCAGGCGGCGATCGCTGCGCTCCACGACGACGCCGAGACGCCGGCCGACACGGATTGGCAGGAGATTGCCGGGCTCTACGCCGCGCTCCGGCGGATCGAACCGACGCCGATCGTAGAGCTGAACCGGGCGGTCGCCGTGGCGATGGCGTTGGGTCCGGAGGCCGGCCTGCGACTGGTCGACGCGCTGGTCGCGGGTGGCGAGCTCGACACGTACCCGTACCTCCACGCAGCCCGGGCCGACCTGCTCCGCCGGCTCGGCCGATCGAGCGAGGCCGCGGCGGCGTATACGCGGGCGATCGAGCTGACGGCGAACGAGGCTGAACGGGCGTTCCTCGATGGACGCCTCGCCGAGGTCGCGTCCGGCTGAGACGGCGATGGCCCGGGTCCGATTGCGTTGGCCCGGCCGACACGACGATCGCCCGGCCGTCGGGCCGGGCGATCGCGCTGGCAGGACTGGTTTGAACCGCTCAGGGCGCCGCGGCTTCGACCTCGGCAACGAGGGCGTTCGCCTGGGCCGTGAGGTCCCTGATCCGGGCCGAGGTCGCACCCTGGTTCTCGAACTCGGCCGCGTTGAGAACGGCGGCGATCTGAGCTGCCACGGCGTCGCGCCGGGTCAACCAGCCGTTGAGCTGACGGTCGGTCGCGACGTAGGCGCTGTCGTCAGAGGCGGATCCGCTGACGACGCCGGCCGTCGAGATCCGGAGGCTGGCCAGGCCGAGCCTGCCGAACGGGGCGGTCAGCTGCTTGTACGCGGCACCGAGGTTCTGGTAGAG
>DATHGS010000328.1:0-5711 GCA_035490155.1 Candidatus Methylomirabilota bacterium
GCCCGAGCACCGAGCCCTCGCCGAGCGAGGTCGTGGTCGCCGTCGTCCCGACGCCGACACCGACCCCGCCGGACGCAGGTGGGACCGGCGGCGGGCCGTCGAGCCAGCCGGCGACCCCCAATCCGCCGACTAACCCGACGCCGCGGCCGACGCCCGCGGCGACCCCGGCGACCACGGCGACCCCGCGGCCGACGCCGGCACCCGTAACCGCCACACCGCGTCCGACCCCACGCCCGACGCCGACCCCCACGCCCACGCCGGTCACGAAGCCCGCGCGTGCCCTGCCGCCGTGCCCCGGAAGCGTTGCCGGGCCGCCGGGCCACAACAAGACGGTCCAGCCGATCAGGCCCTGCAGGTCCCACGGTCATCACGCCACCGGTTCGACGGGCGGCAACACCGCGGGCGGCTTCGTGATCGTCCTCCCGCAGGTGGTGGGCACGCTTCTCGGCATCGGCCGTCGCCGGGCGCTTCGGCCGTTGCGTCGGCGCCTCCGCGCGCGGTAGGCTCCGCTCCCGGCCCCCGCCGGTCGCCCATGCACTGAGGGATCGACCATGGCCCAGGTGATGACCCGTCGGACGAAGTTCATCCTCGACGAGGACCACATCCCGCGAAGCTGGTACAACATCGCGGCCGACCTGCCGGTCGCACCGTCGCCGTACCTTCATCCTGGGACGCTCGGGCCGATCGGCCCGGACGATCTCGCGCCGCTCTTCCCGATGGCGCTGATCGGCCAGGAGATGAGCACCGACCGGGAGGTCGAGATCCCCGAGCCGGTCCGCGAGGCATACCAGCTCTATCGTCCGAGCCCGCTGTATCGGGCCCACCGGCTCGAGGCCGCCCTCGATACGCCGGCCCACATCTACTACAAGTACGAGGGTGTCAGCCCGGCCGGCAGCCACAAGCCGAATACCGCGCTCGCGCAGGCCTACTACAACAAGGAACAGGGCGTGACCCGCCTCGCGACCGAGACGGGGGCCGGCCAGTGGGGCAGTGCCCTGGCCTTCGCCGGCGCGTACTTCGGGCTCGAGGTCAAGGTCTACATGGTGCGGGCCAGCTACGACCAGAAGCCGTACCGGCGGATCCTCATGGAGACGTACGGCGCCGAGGTCGTCCCGAGCCCCTCGACGACGACGAACTACGGCCGGAGCGTCCTCGCGGCCACCCCGGACAGCCCGGGCTCACTCGGCATGGCGATCAGCGAAGCGGTCGAGGACGCGGCGACCCGGGACGACACGAAGTACTCGCTCGGCTCCGTGCTCAATCACGTCCTCCTCCACCAGACCGTGATCGGCCAGGAGGCGATCGAGCAGATGGGCATGGCCGGGGAATCGCCGGACATCATCATCGGCTGCACCGGTGGCGGCTCGAACTTCGCCGGATTGGCGTTCCCGTTCCTCGGGCGCAACTTCCGAGACGGGGCGAAGCACCGGATCATCGCCGTCGAGCCGGAGGCGGCGCCGTCGATGACCCGCGGGGTCTACGCCTACGACTACGGCGATACGGCCAAGATGGCCCCGGTCGCCAAGATGTTCACGCTCGGCCACGACTTCATCCCGGAGCCGATCCACGCCGGCGGCCTGCGCTACCACGGGATGTCGCCGCTGGTGTCGCTACTCAAGGAGAACGGCTACATCGAGGCGCGGAGCGTCCACCAGCGAGCGAGCTTCGCGGCCGGCGTCCAGTTCGCCCGGGCGGAGGGGATCCTCCCGGCGCCCGAGCCGACTCACGCGATCCGGGCGGCGATCGACGAGGCGCTCATCGCCAGGGAGGCCGGCGAGGCCCGGGTCATCCTGTTCAACCTGTGCGGCCACGGCCACTTCGACCTGGCCGCGTACGAGCGATATCTCGACGGGTCTCTCGAGGATTTCGAATACCCGGCGGAGCGCGTGGCGGACGCCCTGGAGAGCCTGCCGAAGGTCTGAGCGTGGGAGCGGGCCGCCTCGGGGGGGATCGAAGCGGCCCGCTGACCGGCCACCTGCCCGGATGGCCGATCCTCGCCCGAGGGCGAACACATCAATCATCGGAGGGGGACCCGCGCCACACCATCCTCAATGCGACGTAATCTTCCAGTGCCACTCGGGTGACCCCTCGCCCGCCCATCCCAACGCTACGATTGAGGCCCATGCCCCGGCTCGCCTGCTGGTCCTGCGGACGTCAGATCTATACCGTCGCGCCACTCGATTCGCTGTTCCTCGAGGAGCGCCGCTGCCCGCGCTGCGGCGCGTTCCTGAGCGACGAACGCCGCGAGAACGAACGACGCTGGCAGCTGCGCCGGCAGAACCCGGCCGACGACCCGGGTACGCCAACCGAGGAGGAACGGCGACTCGAGGAGCGGCGTCAGGCGCGCCGCCGAAAGCCGGCCTGATCGAGCGCCTCAGCGGGCGGTGACGCTGTCCTCGGGCCGGGGCGGCTCGACGAGCCGGTGACGGAGGGCGAACGCGACGGCCTCGAGCTTCGAGTGGACGCGGAGCTTGCCCATGATGTTCTGGACGTGGGTCCGCAGCGTGTTCGGGGCGATGAACAGCTGGTCGCAGATCTCGGGCGTCGACAGGCCCTCGGTGAGGGCCCGCAGGACCTCGAGCTCGCGCGGCGTCAATGGTTCGAACATATGCCGCTCGTCGCCCCGCTCGCGAGCCGCGGCGACTCGGCGCGCGATCTCGACGATGACCGAGCGAGGCAGGAGCGTCTCGCCGGCGTGGGCGGCCCGAACCGCCTGGACGACCTCCTCAGCGGCGCGGTCTTTCGTGAGGTACCCGTCGGCGCCGGCTTGGATCGATTCGAGGACCGTCTCGTCGTCGGTCAGGGCGGTGACCATGACGACCCGGGCCGCGGGCCAGCGAGCCTTGATCGCCCGGGTTGCCTCCGCGCCGGTCCCGTCCGGCAGGCGGTAGTCCATCAGCACGACGTCGAGGCGCTCGCGCGACATCAGCTTGGCTTCCGCGACGGTGCCGGCGATGCCGATGACCTCGATGTCAGGTTCGCGTGAGAGCATCGCCGAGAGCGCATCCGCAAGCAGCTGGTGGTCTTCGACGAAGAGAACGCGGATGGGCTTTACGTCTCCGCTCACGGCTCCCCCTGTGAAGTCCGGGAGCTCGGGCCCCTATGACCCGCCGTACCCCGTCCTGAGCGCGAGTCTAGCCGGTCAATGCGTTGATGACCAACGTCAGGCCCATGCCTTCGACCGCTCGCGGCGACGCCCACAGGCCCGAATCGGCCGGCGACCGGCCTGCGATACTCGGTCGATGAGGGTGGCGTTGCTGGGATTCGGGCTGATCGGCGGGTCGATCGCCCGGGCGTTGCGGGCGTCCGGAACGGGCTGGTCAATCGCTGCGTGGACACCGACCCGCAGCGGTCCGCTGGCGGCCCTGGCCGACGGGACGATCGACGCGGCGCCGGCCACCATCGAAGAGGCCGTCGACGGGGCGGATCTCGTCGTGCTGGCCGCGCCGCCACTGGCCTGTCTGGACCTGCTCAGCCGGCTGGACGGCTCGCTACGTGACCGGCTGGCCGACGAAGCGGTCGTGACCGACGTCGCGAGCGCCAAGGGCATGCTCCTCGACCTGGCCGCGAGGAGCGGACTGCGGTTCGTCGGCGGGCATCCGATGGCCGGCCGCGAGACCTCCGGCTGGGAGGCATCGACCGAGGATCTGTTCGCGGACCGGCCGTGGGTGATCGTCCCTGCCGATCTGCGGGATATAGCGTCCCGCGAGCGTGTCGAAAGCCTAGCCCGCGCCTGCCGGGCGGAGCCCTTGCTGATGACCGCCGCCGAGCACGACGCGGCGGTTGCCGCCGTCAGCCACCTGCCCCTCGTCGTCGCGGCGGCCCTCGTCGAGGCGGTTGCCGGGTCCACGGACGGTCCGGCCCGGCCCGACTGGCCGACGACTGCCGCTCTCGCGGCGAGTGGCTGGCAGGGCGCAACCCGGCTCGCTCGCGGCGATGTCGAGATGGGTGCCGGGATCCTCGCGACGAACGCTCCGGCGATCGCCGCCCGGTTGCGGGATCTGCGGACGGTCATCGATGCATGGCTGGCGGAGCTGGAGCGAGCAGATGGCCCCGATCCAGCGGCCCTCGCGTCTCGACTCGCGGCTGCCCGTCGCCGGCTCGAGGAAGACCCGTGAGCGGCGAGCTGGTCTATGTCGTCCCGCGCGACAGGATTCTCGGTGATGGTGCTTGGCACGGTGTCCGGACGGCGCAGACAGACGAATTCCTCGCCGTCGTCGCCGCCCATGGTCGCTTCGAACCGAGGGCGCCCATGGAGGCCGACCCATCGTTCAAGCAGATCATTCCGTACCTCGTGCTGCGCGACCGCGAGCGCTACTTCCTCATGCGCCGGACCCGCGCCGGTGGCGATGCCCGGCTGCACGACGCCTGGTCGATCGGGGTCGGCGGCCACGTCAATCCCGGTGACCTGGATCTCGCCGGCGGCCTGCTCCGTGAGTGGGCCGAGGAGCTCGTCGCCGACTTCGTCCCGGAGTTCCGTCTCGTCGGCCTGCTCAACGACGACACGACCGATGTGGGGCGCGTTCACCTCGGCGCGGTGTACCTCGCCGAGGCCGCGGGGCGAGCGGTGGCGATCCGCGAGACGGACAAGCTGAGCGGTGCTTTTGCGTCGCCGGCCCAGGTCGCGGAGGTGGCCGAGCGCCTCGAAACCTGGAGCCGGCTGGCCTTCGAATTTGTCGAGGACGGGTTCGCGTTACGATGACGGGGAGATAGTCATCGTGAGGCAGCATTCGTCCGCGATTCAGCCGATCCGCATCGTGGCGGGGCTGTTCCTGCTGCTCGGGTTGGTCGGCCTGACGGGGACGTCCCTGGCGGCCGGCAAGGTGGTCTATGTCCTGCCGACGACCGGGATCGTCGACGAGGGGATGGCCCACTACCTCGCCGACGGGGTCGGCCGAGCGGAGCACGACGGCGCGGCCGCGGTCGTGATCAAGCTGAACACGCCGGGCGGCTCCCTGTTCGCCATGAACGACATCGTCGGGACGCTCCTCGAGGCGAAGGTCCCGACGATCGTGTGGGTTGCCCCGGCCGGTGGCTTCGCGGCGAGCGCCGGGACGTTCATCACCCTCGCCGCCAATGTCGCGGTGATGGCGCCCGGAACGAGCATCGGAGCGGCCTCCCCGGTCTCGAGCCAGGGCGGCGACATCACCGGGACCGAGGGCGACAAGGTTCGCAACGACGCGATCGCGAAGATCACCGCGATCGCCCAGGCGCGTCACCGGAACGTCACCTGGGCGGGCGAGGCCGTCTCGCAGGCCCGCTCATCGTCGGCGAGCGAAGCCGTCTCGCTCGGGGTGGTCGATGGAATGGCCGCCACGCTCGACGATGTCCTCGCGTTTGCCAGCGGTCGTCAGGTCGAGGTCGGCGGGTCGACGGTCACGCTCGATCTGAGCGGGGCGACCACGACGCAGATCGACATGAACCCATTTCTCGCGTTCATCCGCCTCCTGTCGGACCCGACGATCGCCTTCCTCCTCTTCACCGCCGGCTCGGCCGGTCTCCTGGCCGAGCTCTGGAGCCCGAACTTCGTCACCGGCATTCTCGGCGCGCTGCTCGTCATCCTTGCGTTCATCGGGCTCGGGGCTTTGCCGTTGAACGTCGGCGGGCTCCTCCTGATCATCCTCGCGATGGTCCTGTTCGGGCTCGAGCTCACCGTGACGAGCCACGGCCTCCTCGGCTTCGGCGGCCTGGTCTGCTTCGCGCTGGGCGCC
>DATHGS010000329.1:0-4125 GCA_035490155.1 Candidatus Methylomirabilota bacterium
GGCCGCATCCTAACGAGGTCCGCGGCTGCCGCGTGGCCGCTCGGGTACCGCGGTCGGGTCATCCATTGGTACCAGTCCGAGAGGCCAAGACCCGGTGCTACCCTGCACCGACCGTGCGTATCCCGATCGCCCTGTATCTGCTCGCCCTCGCGGCGCGGCTCCTCCTGATCGTCGATTTCCCGGCCCCGGCCTACCCCGATTCCTATTACTACGTCGACGTCGCCCGCTCGCTCGCCGCCGGCCACGGCTTCAGCGTCGACTTCATCTGGATCTTCGCCGAGGTCGGCGGCAAACTGCCCGCCGTACCCGTCCTGCCGATTCCGAGCAATGCCCACTGGATGCCGCTGGCATCGATCGTCCAGGTCCCATTCATCTGGCTCCTCGGCCCGACGCCGTTCGCCTCCGCGCTGCCGTTTGCCCTCATCGGGTCGCTGGCCGCGCCGCTCGCATGGGCGATCGGGCGGGACGCGGGCGTCCGGCCGTCGATCGCGCTCGGAGCCGGGATCCTTACCGCAATCCCGGCCCTGTCGCTGCCGTTCATGGCCCAACCCGACAACTTCTCGCTCTACCAGCCCCTCGTCGCGGGGGCCCTCTGGATGGCGGCGCGAGGGCTACGGGGCCGCGGCTGGTCATTCGCGCTGGGCGGGCTGCTCGTCGGGCTGGCGACGCTGTCGCGCAACGACGGCCTGCTCGTTGGCGCCACGCTCGGCCTCGCGTTCCTGTGGGATCGCGTTCGCGCCTGGCGCTCTGGCGGTGCTCGCCGGCCGGCGATCCCGATCTGGGCGGCCACCGCCTGCTTCGGCCTGTTCCTGCTGATCATGGCCCCGTGGTGGTGGCGCCAGCTCGAGGTCTTCGGCCAGCTGTCGCCGTCGACCGCGTCCGGCAAAGTCCTCTACATCCGCTCGATCGACGAGTGGAACTCGATCACCACGCCGGCCACGCTCGACTGGCTGCTCGGCCAGGGCATCGGGCCACTTCTGGTCAGCCGCGTCCTGGGTTTCGTGGCCGCCGTCGGGATCTTCGTCACCCTGGTGGGTGCCGGTCTTCTTGCCCCGTTCATGGTGATCGGCGGCTGGGTCCGCCGGCGGTCGGTCGACTTCGGGCCCTTCCTCACGTATACGGCGATCCTGTTCGCCTTCTCCGGGCTCGTATCCGCGATCCACGTCCCGGGTGGGACGTTCATCCACTCGGCCGCGGCGCTGGCCCCGCACGCCTATCTGCTCGCCCTCGAAGGGATTGCCATTGCGGTCGCCTGGTTGGCCGCGCGACGGCGGCGCTGGGATCGCGAGGTCGCGACGCGCTTCTTCACGTGGTCCGCGGTCGCGTTCGCGATCCTCGCCGCGGTCGCGGGGAGCCTCGGCGTCCATGCCACGTGGCGCGAGCAGCAGAAGGAGCGGCTGGCCGTGTCAGCCGCGCTCGATCTGGCCGGCGTGACCGGTGACGCGCGGCTCATGTCGATCGACGCGGCCGGCTACGACTACTACACGGGCCGGGGCGGCGTCGTCAGCCCGAACGACCCGATCGAGACGATCCACGAGGTCGCGACCGCCTTTCGGATCGAGTGGCTCATCATCGAGCGCGGCAACAGCGTGCCGGCCCTCGGGCCGGTCTTCTCCGGCGAGAACCGGCCGGGCTGGATCGGGCCACGCCTTGTCGGCATTCCCGGTCCGGACGGCCAGACGGCCGTTGCGATCTATCCGATCTGCGCGAGCTCGACCGATCGACGCTGCACGATCACGGCCGGCGGAGCCGAACCCGACGCGGCCGCCGGCCTGACTCCGACGACGGCCTTGAGGCCGGCGGGGACCCGCCCATGAGCCGCCTCGAAGCGGTCCTCTCCGCGGTCGTGATCTTTGTCGTTGCGCTCGTCGTCCGGATCCTCGTCGCCTCGGTCGTCGTCTTTCCCGTGCCCGAGGACACGGCTTACTACTTCGGGGTCGCCCGCAACCTCCTCGACGGCCACGGCCTCGTCAGCGACGCCCTGTGGAGCTACCAGACCCCGCCGCTCCAGTTTCCTCGCCCGGCATTCGAGGTCTGGCTGCCGCTCCCGACGTTCCTCGCGGCGATCACGATGGCGATCGCCGGTTCCACGTTCGCGGCTGCCCAGGTCAGCTCCGTCCTCGTCGGAAGCGTGGTCCCGGTGCTCGCCTGGCGGCTCGGGGCTGACGTGGCCGCCGACCGTGGCCTACCGCCCGGTCGCGCCCGCGTCCTGGCCGTTGGTGCCGGGCTGACGAGTGGCGTCTACCTGCCGCTCGTCCTCCACTCGACACTGCCAGATTCGACGATGCTCTTCGCCGCCCTGGCAATCGGCGCCTGCCTGCTCATGACGCGACTCGTCCGGGATGGCGCGAATCTTCGTTTGACTGATCCGCGCCTACTCGGATTGGGAGCGCTCATCGGCCTGGCCGCCCTCACCCGTAACGAGGCGACGTTCATCGGTCTCGCCTGGCTCATCGTCGCCTGGCGGATGCCGGGGCTCGACCGCCGCCGCCGGTTGCGGCTGGTCGCCGTCCCGGCGGCCATCGCCATCGCGATCTTCGCGCCGTGGGCGATCCGGGACTGGATCGTGTTCGGCAACCCGCTGCCCGGTCAAGCCCTCGCCAACGCCCTGTCGGTCGAGGGCTTCGATATCTTCGCCTGGAATGATCCAGCGACGCTTTCGCGTTATCTCGCCGTCGGCCCGGCTCGCCTCCTCGAGATGCGGGTCGAGGGCTTCGGCCACAACTTCCTGAACGTCCTCGTCCTGACCGGCATCCCGGTCGCCGTCGTCGGCGTGATCGGGCTGTGGTCGACGATCCGCCTCGCAGCCGTCCGGTCGCTCGCAATCGTCGCGTTGACGACATTCCTCTTCACGAGCTTCTTCTTCCCGGTCTCGACGACCTGGGGAACGTATCTCCACGCCGCCGGACCCGCTCACGTCCTGCTCGTCGTGGCGGCCCTCGTCCTGCTCGACGCGCTGATCGAACGGGTCGGCCGGATCCGCGGCTGGACCCGGCCGGTCGCCTGGCTCGGACCGGCGTTGACGGTTTTCGGGTCGCTGCTGTTCATGGCGGCGCTCATGCCGAGCTTTGGCAACCAGTCCCGTGGCGTCGAAGCGAAGTACCAGGCGCTCTCCATGCAGATGGCGGCGGCCGGCCTGCCGATCGAGTCGCAGGGCCCGATCATCACGGACTTCCCGATCTGGTTGGCCGAGGCAACCGGTCACGAGGCGCTCGCCCTGCCCGATGAGACGCCCGCCGACGTCGTCGACCTGGCGGCCCATTTTCCAGGGACGACGCTGCTCATCCTTGGCGGTGAGGAGCGCGGGCGCTGGCCGGCCATCCTCGACGCCGGCGGTCCGGGCACGGAATGCTTTGACGAGATCGACATCGGACGTCCCGCGGACGCCCGCCTTGCCGACGCCCTTGGGCGGACACGCGTCTTCAGGCTCGTCTGCCCATGACTAGCGGGCCCTATACTCGGAATTCGATGGACGCCGCACGGACCGAACACGACCACGGCGACGCACGCGAGGAACGCGAGGCGCCGTCAACGGCCGAATTGGGCGACGGCGCCGATTTGGCCGACGATCGCGGCTCTCGGGATCCGATCGACGCCCGGATCGATGGCCTTGTCGCCGAAGCCGACGAGGCGATCGCCTACAGCGCCAATGTCCTCCGAAGCGTCCGCGAGCGGTATCGCACGGCGTACGGCGAGGCGCTGGGCCGGTGGCAGGCGCTCAGCGACGAGCTCGACGAGCTGGAGCGGCACTTGCCACCGCCACGACCGCGGCTCGTCGTCGCCGACAACGTGGCCGACGAGATTGGCGAGTCCGCGGGTGCCGCCGAGGCGGCCGAGGCTGGCGCAGAGGATGCCCGGGTCCGCGCCCTCCGCTCCGACGTCGGGGGTCTGGGCCGGGAGCTCGGTGGCCACCAGACGGATCTCGCCAAGCTCGAGATCGCCCTGCGCAATCTCGAGACGACGTGGCTGTTCCTGAAGCGCGGCGACGGCAGCCTGGTGACCGGCGGTGGCAACGACAGTCTTCCCTCGGACGTCCAGATGCGGATCATCGAGGCCCAGGAAGCGGAGCGTTCACGCCTCGCCCAGGAGGTCCATGACGGGCCGGCCCAGGCGCTCTCGAACGCG
>DATHGS010000330.1:0-2389 GCA_035490155.1 Candidatus Methylomirabilota bacterium
CCATCCGGGTCTGGTTGCGGCGCTCGGCGTCGTTGTCGGTCACGAAGCCTCCGATCCGCAGCGCCAGCTCGCGAGCGGCTCCGGCCCCGAGCCTCATCGTTCGCTCACGAGCTTCCTTCTCGATCCAGCCGGCAAGCTCCCCGGCTTTCGGTGAGCGGAAGGCGCGGACCTCGCCATCGGCCGCCCGGACAGCGTCGACGACTCGCTTCTGCCCGGGTTCCTTCGCCCCGGTCGCAGTCGCCTCGACGAAGACGACGGCATTGCCCGGGGCGATGAGCGGCAACAGGGCCAGGAGTGCGTTGCGATCGTCGCCCTTGACCGTCAACGCCCCGACGTTCGTGACGACCGCCAGCGTCCCGCCACCGAACAGCGACTGGGTCGCGACCCGCTCGTGGAGCTGGCCGATCAGTCCCGCCGCCTGGTTTCGGTCGCCGCGGATCGCGACCCGTTCGATTGGCCCGCCGGCCCTAGTCGAGACGGCCTCGGCGAAGCGATCGACCGCCCGACCGGCGGCGAGATCGTCGTCGCCCCAATAGAAGGCAACCGCCGGGGCCGTCACGATCGGAACCTCACGAACCGCCCAACCGGGCCGACGCGGCCGCCGCGAGCGCCGGTCCCGTCCAGGCCAGGCGTCGGACGTCCTCGGGCGCGACGCCTGCGGCTCGACAGACGTCGGCCTCGAGGCGGCGGGCGCGCTCGAGGACGGCGCGGGCTTCCGCAGCCGACCAGCCGCCCGGATATCGCCGCTGCCACGACGCGAACCTGGCGGCCATCGACTCCAGACGCTGGCCGGCCCGCTTGTCGGCGTAGGCGACGACGCGCTCCTCACGGCTGGCGAAGGACGCCCACCGGCGATAGCGCTCCCCGTCGACCAGCCTCGTGACGGGATGGCCGGCAGCGGCCCGCCCGAGCTCGGCGTGGCCGTTGCGCGTGAGCCACGCTGCCGATCCGTCACCGTGCGGCAGATCGCGCGCCGGGTCGTCGGCGGGCAACAGCTTGTCGACATCGTGGAGAAGGGCCGCGGCCTCGACGAGCCGCCGGTCGACGGTGGTGCCCGCGGCTGCGATGCGCGCTGCCAGCCAGCCCGCGACCTCGGCAACAGCGCGTGCGTGGCGAAGGAACCAGGCCGGTGGGTCGAGGGAGAGGAGGAGCTCGGCGGCCTCGACCCGCCCGGGAACGGTCATCCACTCGATGGTACCGCGCAGACGAAGGCGAACGTGATGACGGGCCTGGCGGCACGGGCGAACCGCTTCTCGTCGGGAGTGGCGGCCTCGACGAGCCCGCGCGTGTGGACCGGGGGAGTACCTGGAACGACGGCTCTAGCGGCGCTCGTCGGCGCGGCCAGGAGATCGCCCCCAGGACGCCCGACGAGCCTGATTCGACCGACGAACGCGGCGGCCCTCCCGCCCGATGCTGCGACGCGAATCCCCGACGCGCCAATGTCGACCTCGACCGACCCGTCCGTGTCGGTCCGTAGGACGCGTGCCCCGGTCGACGCCAGCCGATCGAGGGTCGATCGAGCCGGGTGGCCGTACGGATTGCCGGCACCGGCCGAGACGATCGCGACGGCCGGCTTGACGACGTCGAGGAAGGCGGGTGTCGAGGCCGTCTTGCTCCCGTGGTGGGCGACCTTGAGGACGTCGATCGGCGGCAGGCCGCGGGCGACGAGAAGCGGATCGACGTCGTCCTCGACGTCGCCCGTCAGGAGGATCCGCCGCCCGGCGACCTCGCCGAGCAGGACGACCGAGACGTCGTTGATACCGCGGCCGCCGTCCGGAGGCTCGAGCGGCACCTTGCCTGGATCCGGCCACAGGACCCGGAGATGCAGGTCATCGACGGCGAGCCGATCGCCGGTGGCGAGCCGACCGTCCGGGGCCGCATTCGGCAGGGCGAGGGCGCGGGCCCAGGCCTTGTACCCGGGGCCGGGACCATGCATGCCCGTCTCGTACACGCGACCGACGCGGTACCGGCTCAGAAGCAGGGCCAGCCCCGCGACGTGATCCTCGTGCGGGTGGGTCAGGATGACGGCGTCGAGGCGCCGATCCCATGGCGGCAGTCGCCAATCGAGCTCGATGAGCAGCCGGTCCGGATCCGGTCCGCCGTCGACGAGCAGCCGACCGCCGCGACCGCCCTCGACCAGGATCGAGTCGCCCTGGCCGACGTCGATGACGGTGATCTTGGTCGTCCCGTCCGGCCGATGGGCGACGGCAACGGCGAGGGCGATGAGTGAGGCGGTGGTCGCGATGGCGACGATCCGTTCGGGCCGGCTCAATCCCCGCCTGGTCCCACCGCGAGCCTTCTGGGTCGATCGGCCGGCGACCACGCCGGCGCCGCTGCCCGCGACCGTCGACGTGGGTTTCAGCGGAGCAGGACGAGAAGGTCCGGCCGC
>DATHGS010000331.1:0-11269 GCA_035490155.1 Candidatus Methylomirabilota bacterium
CGCTCCTGCCACGGCGTCCTCGTCGAGCTGATCGAGGCGCCTGGCGGGCCGGCCTGGGCGGCCCTCGCCTACTGACCTCAGGCCGGGGCTTTCGACGCCAGGATCGAGAAGAAGAGGGGCAGCTCGCCGCGTGTCCCGGGCGGCAGGCGATAGGTGCCGTCGGGTGATTCGACCAGGAAGTCGACCGGCCAGCGGACGAATGGATACTCGCGCAGCGAGTCGATCCTCAGACCCGCGACAATGAGCGCAGTCACGATCTCTCCGAGGCCGTGATCCCAGCCGTACTCCGTCGGCGTCGCGACGGTCGCGGCCCTGTCGGCGTACGTGCCCTGGACCGGGAAGGCGAGCGGCTCCGGGTGTTCCCAGTACGGATAGGTGAGCCGCAACTCGCCGGGCGCGACACCCTCGTTCTCGAAGACCTGCGCCACCGGATGGATCTCCGTGATGTAGAAGCGGCCGCCCGGCCGGACAAAGTGGGCGACGACCTCCGCCCAGCGCTTGATGTCCGGTAGCCAGCCGAGGACGCCGCCTGAGGTGAAGACGAGATCGAACTGCCCGTCGAGGACCGCCGTCAGGTCGTAGAGATCCGACTGGACGAAACGGGCGTCGGCGAAGCCGATCTCGGCCGCAACCGAACGGGCGAGCTCGACCGCCGCGAGGCTGAAGTCGGCGCCGGTCACCTTCGCCCCGAGGCGAGCCCACGACAACGTGTCCATCCCGAAGTGGCACTGGAGATGGAGCAGCTCGAGCCCATCGACCGGCCCGATCTCGTCGAGTTCGTACTGTCGCAGCCGGATGCCGCCGCGCTTGAACCCCTCGAGGTCGTAGAAGTTCGAGGTCTCGTGGATCCGCGTCCACTCGTCCCACAGCTCGTTATTGGCGCGGATCGCCTGTTGCGGATCCACCTTCGATTCGTCGCTCACAGGGCCCAGGCGAAGAGCACGTCAGCCGACCCATCTGACGCCCGGGCGAAGCGCACGATCTCCCCGGCGAGCTCGCGGATCCAGGGCTTCTCCTCGCGTGGCAGCTCCCCGAGGTCCTCCTCGACGAGGTCGATCCAGCGCCCGGCGACGGCATCGACGTCGCGGTCGGCGATGCGGGCGACCGCCCCGAGCCAGGCACGATCGATCCGCTCGACCGACCGCTCGGTCATCTGCGCGCCCTCCAGCTCGTGTCTCGCGTCGATGAAGTCGGTCGGCTCGTTGCCGCCGGTGACCGTCCGGACTGCCTCCGCGAAGAGGTCGAGCCACGTCGGGTCCAGGCCGCCGCCGAGCGACAGGTGGGCATCGACCCGGGAGCGATCGGCGAGGCCCGCCCAGTCGTCGAGCGTCACCGCGAGGAGGATCTCGCGGGAATTGCCGGCGACGAGATCCATCTGGGCGCCCATGACCTCAGCCTTTGTAGCCGGCATCCCGAAGGAGCGCCGGCAGCTCGGTCGGGGAGGCGGCGACACGGATGCCGGCCGCCTCGAGCGCCGATACCTTCGACTCGGCCGTTCCGCGGCCGCCGGAGATGATCGCCCCAGCATGGCCCATTCGCTTGCCCTCGGGCGCCGTCCGGCCGGCGATGAAGGCTGCCATCGGGGTCCCGCGAAGGTGCTCGGCGGCCCAGGCCGCGGCCTCCTCCTCGGCCGCACCGCCGATCTCGCCTATCAGGACGATCGCGTCGGTTTCGGGGTCCCCGGCGAACAGCTGGAGGATGTCGAGGAACGTCGTGCCGATGACGGGATCGCCACCGATCCCGACGCAAGTCGACTGGCCAAGTCCGGCATCGCTCATCGCCTGGACAGCCTCGTACGTCAGCGTCCCCGAACGCGAGACAACCCCGACGCGACCCTCGCGGTGGATCGAGCCCGGGATGATCCCGACCTTGGCGCTGCCCGGCGACGTCGCGCCCGGGCAGTTCGGCCCGATCAGCCGGCTGCCGACTGACCTGACGAGCTCGACCGCGGGGACCATGTCGAGCGCCGGGATCCCCTCGGTGATGCAGAAGATCGTGGCGATCCCGGCCGAGGCGGCCTCCATGACCGCGTCGGGTGCCCCGGACGCTGGGACGAAGATGCACGAGGCGTTTGCTCCGGTGGCCGCGACCGCGTCGGCTACCGTGTCGTAGACCGGCACCGTGCCGTCGAGGGCCCCCTGGCCGCCCTTGCCCGGCGTCACCCCGGCCACGATCGAGGTGCCGTACGCGGCCATCGCCCTCGAATGGAACTCGCCCTCGCGGCCGGTGATGCCCTGGACGACGAGGCGGGTCTCCGGCCCGATGAGGATGCTCATGCGGGAGCCCGGGCCGACGTGGCGCCCCCGGCGTGCTCGGCGGCCCGGCTTGCCGCAACCGCCTTGGCCGCAGCGTCGTCGAGCGACGAGGCCGTGTCGAACCTCGCTTCCGCCAGCAGACGGCCCGCCTCTTCCGCATTCGTCCCGACGATCCGGACCACCATTGGCACGTCGCGCTCCTGCTGGGCCCGGGCCTCGATCAGTCCGCGGGCGACCTCGTCACCACGCGTGATCCCGCCGAAGATGTTGACGAGGATCGCGTTGACCTTCGGGTCCGCCAGGATGATCCGCATGGCTGCCGCGACCTTGTCGGCCCGGGCGCCGCCACCGATATCGAGGAAGTTGGCCGGCTCGCCACCGGCCCGCTTGACGAGATCCATCGTCGTCATCGCCAGGCCGGCGCCGTTGACCATGCAGCCGATCGTCCCGTCGAGCTTGATGAAGGTGAGGCCCGCCTCGCGCGCCTCACGATCGGCCGGGTCCTCTTCGTCGGGGTCGCGGAGCTCCTCGAGACCCGGGTGGCGGGCGAGAGCTGAGTCGTCGAGGGTGATCTTCGCGTCGAGACAGACCAGTCGTTCTCTGGTTGTCCCGTCCCCGTCCGTCTCGGCGACGATCGCCAGCGGGTTGATCTCAACGAGGTCGGCGTCGTACGCGCGCATCGTCGCGACCAGACCCTTGGCGATGGCGACGGCCGCCCTGAGGTGGCCGCCCAGGCCCATCGCGAAGGCCATCCGGCGAGCCTGGAAGTCGAGCAGGCCGAGGGTCGGATGGGCGTGGACGGTGACGATGGCGTCCGGTCGTTCGGCGGCGACCTGCTCGATCTCCACACCGCCCTCGGCGGAGCCCATGAGGAGGATCCGCCGGGCCGCTCGATCGAGCACCGCCGACAGGTAGAACTCCTTGACGATGTCGGCCGCCGGCCCGACCAGCACCTTCCGAACCGTGATCCCCTTGATGTCCATCCCGAGAATGTCCGATGCGACCAGCTCGGCCTGCTCGGGAGAGCCGGCGAGCTTGACACCGCCCGCCTTGCCCCGGCCGCCGACGAGGACCTGGGCCTTGATGACGACCTGACGGCTGCCGGCGGCGAAGAAGCGATCGGCGGCGGCCCGGGCCTCGTCCGGCGTGCGGGCGACCTCCCAGTCCGGGACGGGCAGACCCTGGGCGACGAGCAGGGTCTTGGCGTCGGCTTCCTGGATCTTCACGCGTCGCAGGCTCCGTTGGGGCGTCGATAACGGGGATCGCGATGGTACCGCGTTCAATAGCGCCGAAACGAATACGGAACGAACCGGTGGCGGTCTCTCGCCATACTCACTGAGCGCAACCACATCGGCCGCGCCGCCGCCGAGGGCGACATGCAGCAGGAACTCGTGGAACGAGCGCGGCGAGGCGATCATGACGCCTTCGCCTCGCTTGCAGCTGCCGCGATCTTCCGGTTGGACGCCGCCGCTCGTTTGATCCTTCGCGACCCCGACCAGGCCAAGGACGCCGTCCAGGAGACGCTCGTCCGGGCGTGGCGAGATCTGCCCACCTTGCGGAGCTCTGCCCGCTTCGACGCCTGGCTACACCGCCTGCTCTATCGCGCCTGCATAGACGAGGCACGCCGCCTCCGGCGTCATCGCCTTGACGTTGACCTGACCCCGATCGATCACCCGGCCTTCGACGACGAGACTGCCGCCATGGCCGACCGCGACCAGCTCGAACGCGGCTTCAGCCGCCTCGAGCCGGAGGCGCGGGCTCTCATCGTCCTTCACCACTATCTCGACCTGCCCTTGCCGGAGGTCGCCATCGCGCTGGAAATCCCGCTCGGAACGGCAAAATCGCGCCTTCATCGAGCGCTCCAAGTCATGCGCGCGGCGCTCGACGCCGATGCCCGACCTCGGGCTGAGCTTGCGGAGGGCCGACTCGCATGACGCTCAACGATGGCTTCGATCGGACCGTCTCGGAGTGGCTCGACGAGCTGGCTGGGCGCGGTGCGCCCGCCTACCTCGACGAGGTCCTCGCCCGGACGATCCGCACCCGACAGCGCCCGGCATGGTCGAGCCTCGAAAGGTGGCTCCCCGTGGCAATTACGTTCCGCGCTCGTACCGCGCCGATGCCGCGCCCGCTCTGGGCCCTCATCCTGATCGCTGTTCTCGCCGTGGCGGCGGCGCTTCTCGTCCTCGCCGGCGTTGGACAGCGACGGCTGCCGCACTTCGGGACGGCTGCCAACGGCGGCATCGCCTTCGTCGACGGGGGCGACCTCAAGGTTGCCGGGCCAGATGGCTCGACGAACCGGTCACTGATCTCGCTGCCCGCGGGAGCTGGTGCCATGAGCTACTCGCCGGACGGCACTCGGCTCGTTTACCGAACGAACGAAGCGGCCCCATCGATCATCGTCGTCGACGCCGACGGCACTCACGCTACATCCGTCGCCAGTGGCGCATCCGTCGCGGCGGACGGTCCGATCACCTGGTCGCCCGACAGCCGCCGCCTGGCCTTCACCGGCTTGATCAATGGCCGCGCAAATGTCGTCCTCGTCAACGCCGACGGGTCGCGGCTCGCGCCGCTCGGCCAGGCGGCCGGCCTCCAACTCCGCGAGCGCTCCCACCCGGCCTGGTCCCCCGACGGCCAATGGATCTCGTTCTTCACGCCGGAAGCCCAGGGCTATGTCGGGCTCTACGTCGTCCATCCTGACGGCACCGATGAGCAGCGGCTGTCCACGTCGCCGATCAACCCGGACATCCTGGAGATGAGCTGGGCACCGGATCCGTCTCAACGCCGCCTGGCCTACGTCAGCGGCGGATTCGTCAAGATGTTCGACCTCGCAACGTCGAAGGAGACTTCGGTCGGCACTGGGTTCTGGGCGACGTGGTCGTCGGACGCGAGCCATATCTCCTGGCTTAGCGGCGGAACCCAGGTCGCGCGTGTCGACGACATCCTTGCCGGTAACGCCCGGTCGATCCATCCATTCGCGCAGTGGACCGGTTACTGCCAAGAGCATCCCGAGCTGGCCGGCAAGGCCATCTGCTCGCCTGCCCAATGGTCGCCGGACAGCGTATGGGTCTACGGACCGGACATCGCGGGCAAGTCGATCGTCCTCGCAAAGGCCGATGGAAGCCAGCCGGCACGAACGATTGCCCTCGACCATCCGATCAATGTCGCCGACCTCTCGGGCTGGGCGGTCGCCTGGCAACCCGTGGCTCCCTGATCCGGCTCACTCCTCTTACGCGGCCGACGCCCAGAACCGCCCTCCCATCCGGGCCTTTGAGGGATAAGAGATGGCTGGCACAACCAGGATCTGGTTCATGCGCCGCTTCACGACGCACCTCTTCAACCCTGGGACCCTGCTGTTCTTCGGCCGGCTGCCCGGGTGCGGCATCCTGACCCACATCGGCCGCACGAGCGGGCGCCGCTATCGGACCCCGATCTTCTTGCTGAAGCGCGGGGACGACTACGTGTTCGCACTGACGTTCGGGTCGAACGCCCACTGGGTGAAGAACATCCTCGCCGCCGGCGGCTGTGAGATCCGCGACCGTGGTCACGACGTCTGGCTCGTCGAGCCTGAGGTGTTCGTCGACCCGACCCGGAAGCTCATGCCTCTCCCCTTCCGCCTTGCCGGCCGGGTGCTTCTTGTCACGGAGTTCCTGCGCATGCACCCGACGTAGCCGGTCAGGTGGACCGGTGACGGGTTCACCGCCGCATCCACGGGATGCCGTCCATAGATTTGAGCGAGGTAAGGGATGGATACCAGGGCATCCACCGTCGGAAGTCATCGCTGAGGAGAACGACCAAATGAACGCGAACGCTACCCACGTAAGCCGCGGACGCCGGTTTGGACGGGCGCATCTCGCCGCCGTCGCGTCCGCAGCCATGCTGGCAATCTCGGTTGCAGCCACGACGAGTGCGGCAGGAACTCCGACGTTCTTCACCAACACGGTAGAAGACACCCAGTTCTTTGCCTTCACGAGCTCTGTCTGTGGCTTCCCCGTCTACGAGCACGACACGGGAACTGTCACGACGATGGTCACGACGCTGTCCGATGGGTCGGTTAAGGCCCACGACGTCGTTGTCAAGATCACCGTCACGTTCTTCTCGACCGATCCTGCGCACCCAGACACGGTCACGACCCGGTCCTCCGGCCCGTTCATCGAGATCGATCACTCCGACGGTACCGTCACGATGAACTCGATCGGGCAGAACGGACACGTGACGATCCCCAGTCAAGGCATCGTTTGGGTCTCATCCGGCATCACAAAGGTCGAGATCGATGCAAGCGGCAACGTGACGGAGGTCCAGCACGGGAACTTCTCGGGGGACCACGTCGGTATTTGTCCGTTGCTCTAGACCGAATCCGCCGTGGCGTAACTTGGTCCGTCGCCGTCGAATAGGCCGATTGCGCCCTTCGTCAGGACCGGCACGACTGCCCGGCCGCGAGGCCCTCAACCGAGATTCGGGATGCGTGCCCCCCGTTTTCCCGGGTTGGCGTGGGATCGCTCGGCAAGCTCCTGATGATCAGGGAGGCTCGGAGGGGATCGGCCAGGGCGTCGGCCGACGTCCGGCCGCGCCGCTAGAATGCCGACATGACCCACCGCGTCACCCTCATCCCCGGCGACGGCATCGGACCGGAGCTGGCGGAGGCGACCCGCCGCGTCCTCGACGCCACCGGTATCGAGTTCGAATGGGAGACGGTGGACGCTGGCGAGGCCGTCATCGCCGAGTACGGCACGCCCCTCCCTGACCACGTCCTCGAGTCGATCCGGCGCAACAGGGTCGCCCTCAAGGGCCCGATAACGACCCCGGTCGGGGGCGGCTTCAGGAGCGTCAACGTCACGCTTCGCCAGGCGCTCGGGCTGTACGCAAACCTCCGACCGGCGCGGTCGATCAAGGGCCTCCAGACCCGTTACGACGATGTCGACCTCGTCATCGTTCGCGAGAACACGGAGGATCTCTATGCCGGCATCGAGCATATGGTCACGCCGGACGCGGCCGAGAGCATCAAGATCATCACCCGGGTCGCCTCAGAGCGGATCGCCCGGTACGCCTTCGACTACGCCGTTGCCAATGGCCGCCACAAGGTGACCGCGGTCCACAAGGCGAACATCATGAAGCTCTCCGACGGCCTGTTCCTCGAGAGCTGCCGAACGATCGCCGCCGACTACGACGGGCAGATCGAGTTCGAGGACCGGATCGTCGACAACATGTGCATGCAGCTCGTCCAGAAACCGGACCTCTACGACGTCCTCGTCCTGCCGAACCTGTACGGCGACATCGTCAGCGACCTGTGCGCCGGGCTCGTCGGCGGGCTCGGCGTGGCCCCAGGCGCGAATATCGGGACGGAAGCGGCCGTGTTCGAGCCGGTCCACGGCTCGGCGCCGAAGTACGCCGGCCTGGACAAGGCCAACCCGACGGCCCTCATCCTGTCGGGGGCGCTGATGCTCCGGCACCTCGGCCATCCCGATGTCGCCGATCGTGTCGAGCGGGCCCTTCGGGACGTGATCGCGGCCGGTGAGACCCTCACGTATGACCTCGGCGGGACCGCCGGGACCAGCGCCTTCGCCGACGCAATCATCAACAAGCTCGAGAGCCAGGCGGGTCACGTCCCGATCGGAGGCCCCGTCCCGCGATGACGACTGCCCAGACGACGCTCAAGCCGCGAGGTACGGCACCTTCCGGTCTGGGCGTCACCCGTCGTCGCGATCGCTGGTGGGTCGCGCCGGGCGTACAGGCGACGCTCTTCACCGTCTGTGCGACCTATCTCTTCTTCAGCGGGATCATCTGGACGCCGCTGTTCGGGACCGACTACCAGGCCGCCGGATACCTGTCGCCACTCTTCTCGCCGCTGATCAGGCCGGACTGGCTACCGACCTGGATCAGCCCGGGCCTGTTCATCCTGTGGGTCCCGCTCGGCTTCCGGGCGACCTGCTACTACTACCGGAAGGCCTATTACCGGTTCTATTTCGCGGACCCGCCCGGCTGCGCGGTCGGAGAGCCGACGATCCATCGCCGATACAAGATGGAGACGGCTTTCCCCTTCATCCTCCAGAACATCCATCGCTACTTCCTGTACCTCGCCTTCATCCCGCTGTTCTTCCTGTGGCTCGATGCGGCACAGTCGCTCGTGCCTGACGGACGGCTGCGGATCGGGCTGGGGGTCGGGATCCTGTTCGTCAACGCCGCCCTCCTGACCGGCTACTCGCTGTCATGCCACACGCTCCGCCACGTCGTCGGCGGGAAGCTGGATTGCTTCTCGTGCTCGCGCCGGACGCAGGTTCGCTACAGCGTCTGGCAGCGGCTCACCTCGATGAACATGCACCACATGGCGTGGGCCTGGGCGAGCCTCATCACGGTTACCCTCGCCGATGTCTACGTCCGCCTGCTCGCGCTCGGGATCCTCGTCGACCCGGCCATCCGGCTGTGAGCGATGCTCCGGAGCGGTATCCCCACGACGTCCTCGTGATCGGGGCCGGCGGGGCGGGGCTCAGGGCGGCAATCGAGGCCGCGGACAAAGGGGCGTCGGTCGGACTGGTCTGCAAGTCGCTGCTCGGCAAGGCCCACACCGTCATGGCCGAAGGCGGGATGGCGGCGGCCCTCGGGCACGTCGACGACCGCGACAGCTGGCAGGTCCACTTCCGCGACACGATGGTCGGCGGCAAGCTTCTGAACAACCCCCGGATGGCCGAGCTGCACGCGAAAGAGGCACCCGACCGCGTCCGGGAACTCGAGCTGTGGGGCGCGGTCTTCGACCGGACGCGCGACGGACGGATCCTCCAGCGGCCGTTCGGCGGGCACACGTACCCGCGGCTCGCCCACGTCGGCGACCGGACGGGGCTCGAGATGATCCGGACGCTGCAGGATCGGGCGGTCGCGTCGGGCATCAAGGTCTATATGGAATGCACGATCACCCACCTCCTGTCGAGGCCAGATCGCGTCAAGGGTGCCTTCGGGTACTGGCGGACAACGGGCCGGCCGGTGGTGTTTCCGGCGAAGTCGATCGTGCTCGCGACCGGCGGGATCGGTCGGGCCTATCAGGTCACCTCGAACTCATGGGAGTACTCGGGCGACGGCCAGGCGCTGGCATACCTGGCCGGGGCGGAGCTCATGGACATGGAGTTCGTCCAGTTCCACCCGACCGGGATGGTCTGGCCGCCCGGCGTCCGCGGTCTCCTCGTGACCGAGGCCGTTCGGGGCGAAGGCGGGATCCTTCGCAACAAGGACGGCGAGCGCTTCATGTGGAAGTACCTGCCCGAGGATCGACGCAACGAGTACGCGGCCACCGACGAGGAAGCCCAGCACTGGGTCGATGCCCAGAGCGCCGGTCTGACGACGGATGCGCGGCGCCCACCCGAGCTGTCGACCCGCGACAACGTCGCCCGGGCGATCTATACGGAGGTCCGCGAGGGCCGCGGCTCGCCCCACGGCGGCGTCTTCCTCGACATCAGCTACCTGCCGCCGGACCACGTCCGACGCAAGCTGCCCTCGATGTACGAGCAGTTCAAGGAACTCGCCGACGTCGACATCACGACAGGACCGATGGAGGTCGGACCGACGACGCACTACATGATGGGCGGCATCCGCGTCGACGCGGAGACGGGCGCCACGACGCGGGCCGGGCTGTACGCGGTCGGCGAGGTCTCGGCCGGGATGCACGGCGCGAACCGGCTCGGCGGCAACTCCCTTTCTGACCTGCTCGTCTTCGGGCAGCGGACTGGGCAGGCGGCAGCTGCCAGCGCGGCGGAGCAGTCCGAGGTTCCATACGTCGACCCACAGGCGATCCAGACGGCGGCCCGCGAGCTGGCAGCGCCGTTCGAGGCCGGGTCCGCCGCGAGCGAAGATCCGTACCGACTCCACGAGGCGCTTCAGGCGACGATGGGATCGCTGGTGGGCATCTTCCGGACGGAGGATGATCTCGACCAGGCAATCCGCGAGCTCACGGATCTGCGGGCGCGCTGGGACCAGGTTCGAATCGGCGGCGGCCGTGCCTACAACCCGGGCTGGGGGCTCGTCTACGAGGTCCGGAACATGCTGATCGTGTCGGAGGCGGTCGCCCGGAGCGCGAAGGCGCGGCGCGAGAGCCGCGGCGCGCACAGCCGGATCGACTTCCCGGACCCGGACCCGGCCTGGGCGAAGAAGAACACGGTTGCCCGCCTTGCCGGCGACAAGATGAAGATCGCGACAACGCCGCTGCCCGTCCTGCCGGACGAGCTGCGCCAGCTCATCTCGACGGAGTGACCCGATGGCCGAAGCCCACCTGAGCGTCTTTCGCGGAACGCCCGACACACCGGGCACGTTCGTCGAATTCGACGTCCCGGTGGAGGAGGGGATGGTCGTCCTCGACGCCCTCCACTGGATCCAGGCGAATGAGGCGCCCGACCTGGCCGTCCGCTGGAACTGCAAGGCCGCCAAGTGCGGCTCATGCAGCGCCGAGGTCAACGGCCGGCCCAGCCTGACCTGCAAGACGCGGCTGTCCGATTTCGAGGACGGTGAGACGATCACGGTCGAGCCGATGCGGGCGTTTCCGCTCATCCGCGATCTCGTCACCGACGTGTCGTGGAACTACGAGGTGAACAAGCGGATCCCGCCGTTCCAGCCGCCGGCCGACAAGCCGCAGGAGACCTGGCGCTGGCAGCAGGAGGACATCGAGCGGGTCCAGGAGTTTCGCAAGTGCATCGAGTGCTTCCTCTGCCAGGACGTCTGCCACGTCCTGCGGAATCACGAGACCGAGCGGCCGTTCATGGGCCCGCGCTTCCTCGTCCGCAGCGCCGGCCTCGAGATGCACCCGATCGACACGGCCGACCGAACCGCCCACCTTAAGGACGAGGGCGGCATCGGCTACTGCAACATCACGAAGTGCTGCACCGAGGTCTGCCCGGAGCACATCAAGATCACCGACAACGCGATCATCCCGCTCAAGGAACGGGTCGCCGATGAGTTCTACGACCCGGTCCAGTGGTTCCTCCGCAAGATCCGTGGCGGCGATGCGGACGCCGGCCCTCATGTCGAGCTTCCGGTCC
>DATHGS010000332.1:0-5747 GCA_035490155.1 Candidatus Methylomirabilota bacterium
GTCCCGATCGAGGGGACCCCGCCGGATCAGCGCCGTGCCCCCGTCGGCTGTCCGTTTGCGCCGCGCTGCGCGTGGCGGCTGCCGGTCTGCTGGACCGCCAATCCGCCGCTCGTTCCCATCGACGTCAACGCCCGGGTCGTCGTCTCTGGACCAGGGGCCACTCACCAGATTGCCTGTCACAACCCGCCGACGCCCGAGGAGTCGGCCGCCGGGCGGACGCTGCGCGAGGGCTTCGTCCCGGCGCCACCGCCGGGTTCGGTCGTCGAGGATCTCGCCCCGACCGAGGAGGTCCTGGCGTGATGTCGCCCGAAGCGACGTCGTCGGTCGGCGGAACCTCGCCGGTGCCGGGAGGCTCGACCGGCCGGACCGGGCCGGGCGCGGCTCCGGGCGACGCCCCGGTGCTCGTCGACGTCCAGGACCTGAAGGTCTGGTTCCCGATCACCGAGGGGATCGTGTTCGAGCGTCACGTCGGTGACGTCCGTGCGGTCGACGGGGTCAGCTTCAAGCTGCGGCGTGGTGAGACCCTCGGGCTCGTCGGGGAGTCGTGCTGCGGCAAGAGCACGACCGGCCGGGCGATCATCCGGCTGAACGCCCCGACCGCCGGCTCGATCACGTTCGACGGTGTCGACCTCGCCGGCCTCAGCGGCTCCGAGCTGCGGCGCATCCGGCGGCGGATGCAGATGATCTTCCAGGACCCGTATTCGAGCCTCAATCCGCGGATGACTGCCGGCGGCATCGTCGGTGAGCCGCTCGACATCCACTCCATCGGCAGCCGCCAGGAACGCCGCGAGCGGGTCCGCGAGCTCATGTCGACCGTCGGGCTGAACCCCGACTTCGTCGAGCGCTATCCGCACGAGTTCAGCGGCGGCCAGCGTCAGCGCATCGGCGTCGCCCGGGCGCTCGCCGTCAACCCCGACCTGATCGTCGCCGACGAGCCGATCAGCGCCCTCGATGTCTCGATCCAGGCCCAGATCATCAATCTCCTCGAGCGCCTCCAGGGCGAGTTCGACCTGACGTACCTGTTCATCGCCCACGACCTGTCGGTCGTCCGCCACATCAGTGACCGGATCGCGGTGATGTATCTCGGGCGGATCGTCGAGCTCGCCAGCTCGCGCGACCTGAACCGTTTCCCGTTCCACCCGTACACCGTCGCACTCCTCTCCGCGATCCCGATCCCGGATCCGGTCGTCGAGTCGCGCCGCCGGCGGATCATCCTCCGCGGCGACGTCCCGTCACCGGCCGCGCCGCCGTCCGGCTGCCGCTTCCACACCCGCTGCTGGCTGCGCGAGAAGCTGGGAAATCCCGAGGAATGCGTGACGATCGACCCGGAGTTGCGAGTCATCGCCTCCGGCCACGAGGTCGCCTGCCACTTCGCCGAGAAGGTCGACGATTCCCCCGAACAGCTCCAGGCGACCGGCCGTGCGTCCGCGAGCACTCCGGCGGCCGCCGGTACCGCGCCCGCGTCGGCCGTCGCCGACCAGCGTCCGTCCGAGGCGACCGCACCACCGGGATAGTCGGTCCGCGGGTCCACGTCTACTGCGCGGGCTTGGCTGCCGGACTCGGCGCGAGCGGCCCCTGGGCACCGAGCAGACGCCGCGGAACGACCCGAATAGGCCGATTTCGAACGGCGCTGGAAATCACTTCCAGCTGCCCGACTCGTCCGAATCCAGCTTCCGATTCCGGAGCATCGGGCGGGAAAGGAAGTGGTATCGCCCGCCGTTCGAAATCGGACGACTTCATCCGCCGACGATCGGCTGGTGCCGACGACCGCGTGGCTGAGGCTGGCGGTCGCAGCTCGGGGCGCTGACACGGGCGCAGGCCCGCGGCCGCTATGCTCCGTTCGTGCAGCCTCTCAGGATCGCCCTCGCCCAGATCGCGCCGGGCCTCGGGATGTTGGACGAGAATCTCGCCCGGCACCACGAGATCATCGACGAAGCACGTGGCAAGGGCGCCGCCCTGATTGTATTTCCGGAGCTCGGGCTGACCGGCTATCTGCTCCAGGATCTTGCCGCCGAGGTCGCCATGCGGCTCGACGATCCGCGACTCGCGACCCTCGCGTCGGCGGCCAAGGACCTGTCCGTCATCGTCTCGTTCGTCGAGGAGTCCGGCGACCACCGTCTCTTCATCGCTGCTGCCCTGCTCGAGGACGGTCGCATCGTTCACGTGCACCGGAAGCTGTACCTGCCGACCTATGGCCTCTTCGACGAGCGACGCTTCTTCGCCGCGGGCGATCTCCTGCGGGCGGTTCCATCGCGGCTCGGGGCGGGGATCGGGCTCGCCGTGTGCGAGGACTTCTGGCACCTCAGCGTGCCCCAGATCCTCGCCCTCGACGGTGCCCAGATCCTCGTCAACGTCTCGTCGTCGCCCGGCCGCGACCTCGCGGCGACGAACGAGGTCGGGCTCGGGACGGCGACGTCATGGCGGAACCTCATGCGGACATACGCCCAGCTGACGACGTCGTTCGTCGTCTTCTGCAACCGCGTCGGGGTCGACGAGTCGATCTCCTTCTGGGGCGGCTCGGAGATCATCGCGCCGAGCGGTGAATCAGTGTTCTCGGCGCCCTTTTTCGACGAAGGCCTGTTCACGGCCGACATCAGCCTCGCCGACGTTCGCCGCGAGCGGATCGGGCTGCCCCTTCTGCGCGACGAGCGACCTGAGCTCCACGTCCGGGAGCTGGCCCGCATCGTCGCCGAACGCGCGGGCCTGGCGACCGATTCGACCGCCGACGACATGGCCGAGGCAGGGCTCGATGTCGCCCCCGGCGAGCCGATCGAAAACCCGATCGGGTTCCGGGCCGGGCGTCGATGACGGCGCCGCGGCCGGCCGGCGATGCCGGCGCTCCGATGTCGGCCCTATACGACATGCCCGCCGAGCTGGCGATCGATACCTCGATCGCCCGCCGGGTGATCGCCGAGTTCATCCGCGGCCAGCTCCGCCAGGCCGGCTTCGAGAAAACAGTCGTCGGGCTGTCGGGCGGCATCGATTCGGCCGTCGTCGCCTTCCTCGTCGCCGAGGCCATCGGGGCCGAGCGTCTCCTCGCGGTCCTCATGCCGTATCGGACCTCGTCGCCCTCCTCCCGTTCGGACGCCGAGGCGGTCGTCGCTCGGCTCGGCTGCGCCAGCGAGGTCGTCGACATCAGCCCCATGGTCGACCCCTTCTTCGCGAACGATCCCGACGCGTCGTCCCTGCGCCGCGGCAACTTCATGGCCCGCCAGCGGATGGCCGTCCTCTACGACCGATCCGTCACGTGGGGCGGGCTCGTCGTCGGGACCGGCAACAAGACCGAGTCGCTCATCGGCTACACGACGCTGTTCGGCGACAGCGCGTGCGCGTTCAACCCGATCGGCGACCTGTACAAGAGCCAGATCCGCCAGATGGCCGAGGCGCTCGGCGTGCCCGAGGCGATCATCCGCAAGGCGCCCTCGGCCGACCTCTGGCCGGGCCAGACCGATGAGGCCGAGGCCGACATCTCGTACCCGGTCCTCGATCGGCTGCTGTTCTGGCGGGTCGACAAGCGGCGATCGGTCGACGAGGTCGTCGCGATGGGCTTCGAGCGGGCACTCGTCGAGCGGGTCGATCGGATGATCGCGGGCTCGGAGTTCAAGAGGCAGGTCCCGCCGATCGCGAAGCTCGGGCCGCGGACGGCCGGCGTCGACTACCTCTACCCGCGACGGCGGCCGGGCTCCGCGCGAGGGTGAGCGAGGGGCGAGGGGAGCCGACCAGCGGGGATCACGGCCGCGGGCGGCTGTTCGTCGTCGCGACGCCGATCGGGAACCTCGGCGATGTCACGCTCCGGGCGCTCGAGACCCTTCGATCAGTGCCCCTGATCGCCGCCGAGGACACCCGGATGACGCGGCGGCTGCTGGAGCGTCACGGGGTGGAGACACGGGCGATCAGCTACCACGCCCGGAGCGGACCGGCGCGTGAGGCCGAGCTGCTCGCTCACCTCGCCGGCGGGCAGGATCTCGCCGTCGTAACGGATGCCGGGACGCCCGGGGTGAGCGACCCCGGCGAGGCGCTCGTCGCTGCGTGGGCGGGCTCCGGTGGCACGGTGATCCCGATTCCGGGTCCGTCGGCCGTCCTTGCTGCGGTCGTCGGGAGCGGGATCGCCGGACCGCGCTGGTCGTTCGAGGGATTCCTGCCGCGGAGTGGCCGGGAGCGGCGGGGTCGCATCGCCCGGATCGCCGCCGACGAGCGCGGGACGATCGTCTACGAGGCGCCCGGACGGGTCGCGGCGACGCTCCGCGACCTGGCCGCTGCCTGCGGGCGGGAGCGGCTCGGCGCCGTCTGTCGCGAGCTGACGAAGCTCCACGAGGAGATTGTCCGGGCGCCGCTCGCGGAACTCGAGCGGCGGGCTCGTGACGGCGAGCTGACCCTTCGCGGCGAGTTCGCGATCGTCATCGGCGAGCGGCGCGGCCCCGCGACCCCGACCGCCGCCTCGGAGGCCGCGGCGAGCGACGCCCTTGCCGCGGCGCTCGGGGAGGTCGAGCGTCTCGTCGCGGCGGGCACGCCGCGCGGGGAAGCGGCGCGCAAGGTCGCTGCCGCGAGCGGGCTCCAACGCCGCCAGCTGTATGCGGCACCGCGCGACCGCTGACGAGGCGCGCAACGGGAAACTCCCTCATGTCGGCGCCGGCCCGCGCGCCTGATGTGCCGGACCGGCGGCGGGGAGGGGAGACCGCCGCCGGTCCGCGGGACTGTCGGTCCGGGCGTTTGTGGCGACGCCCGGGAAGCTCACGCGGCTTCGGTCTCCGACTCCGTCTCCGCCTCCTCGTCGGCCGAGCCGGCCGAGCCGGCTGGTATCGGCTCGCCGGCAGCAGCGATGTCTGCCTCGTCGCCGTAGACCGACGCCTGGGTGGCGAGGGCATTGGCGGCCGATTCGGCCTCGTAGTCCTTCTTCCGCCGTCCAGAGAGCATCTCGACGTGGTTGGCTACGATCTCTGTCTTCCAGTGCCGGACGCCGCGATCGTCGTCCCAGCTCCGGGTCTGGATCCGGCCTTCGATCGCGACCTGCTGGCCCTTGCCGAGGAACTCGCCGCACGTCTGGGCCAGCCGGTCCCACGTGACGATGTTGTGAAATTCGGCCTTCTCCTTGCCCTGGCCGATGTACTCGTTGGTGGCGATGCTGAACTGCGTGACGGCCTTGCCGCTCGACAGGCTGCGCATCTCCGGGTCGCGGGTGAGGCGACCAGTCAACAGGACCTTATTCACGGTCCGCGTTCTCCTTCTCGATCGGCCGACGGGAAATCGGGCCGACCCTGCGTGGTTCCGGCGGGATCGACGCGGCGGGCAAGGGCGGGCGGACTGACGGCCGCTCGGCATGTGGCCGAACGGCAGCCGTCGAGTTGTTGCCGGCCCCGGCGGTGGGACCCCGGCGGGTGCACTGACCTTCGGTGGTCGGCGGACCGTCGATCGGGCGTTCGGCGGGGCCGGCAGGAGCCTGGCGGGCACGTCGAACGCTAGCAGCGGCCCCTTCGCTCGCGATCATCCGCGCCTCTACCGCGAATTGCGCGGCGGGGCAGCGACCCCGTCCGAACGGAGACCCGGAGCGTCAAGGCGCTCAGCCCGCAGCCGACTCGGGAGCTGGGGGACCGTCCGACGCGACCGCTCGAAGGTCGGGGGCGTCGGGTGCCGTCTTAAGCCGGCGACGGCGACCCCGTCGGTCGGGCGCGACACCCGTTGCTTCCATCGCGGACCTGGCGCCCGGATCGACGACCACGCGCTCGTCCGGATTTCTGGCGGCGGCCCTC
>DATHGS010000333.1:0-5767 GCA_035490155.1 Candidatus Methylomirabilota bacterium
GACCTGGTCGCAGCCATCGTCCGGATGGCGAAGCTCCGACAGAGGCGGCGGGCGTAGGCCATGTCGTTCATCTGGCCGCCGATGCTGCTGCTCGTGCTGGCGGTCCCGCTTGGCGCCGCGCTCTATCAGTTTCTCGAGCGCCGCCGTCGCCGCCGCGTCGCCAGTTTCGGCGTCGTTGGTGTCGCGGCGCCTTCGGGGAGCCCGGGTCGGCCCGGTCGGCCGGGTCGGCTCCGCAGGCGACTCCCGGCTGGGCTCATCCTCGCCGGCCTGACCATCCTCGTCGTTGCCCTCGCCCGACCGCAGAGCGTCGTCGGCCTGCCGAGAGTCGAGGGTACGGTCGTCCTCGCGTTCGATGTCTCCGGCAGCATGGCCGCCGACGACCTCGCGCCGACCCGAATGGAGGCGGCCAAGGCGGCCGCCCGGGTGTTCGTGGGCCACCAGCCGCCCGCGGTCCGGATCGGCGTGGTCGCGTTCAGCGACAGCGGCTTCTCGATCCAGGTTCCCACGAACGATCAGAGTCTCGTCCTCGCTGCCATCAATCGGCTGGTCCCGGAGCGGGGCACCTCGATCGCCCGCGGGATCCTCTCGTCGGTCGCGACGATTGCCGCCGCCGACGCCGATCCGGCGGCCGGCTACTACACGAACCGCTCGCCCGAACCAACGCCCGTGCCGACGCCGGTGCCGAAGGGGACGTACGCACCGGCTGCGATCGTGCTCCTGACCGACGGTGAGAACAACCAGCTGCCGGACCCGCTTGCCGCGGCCCAGACCGCCGCCGATCGCGGGATCCGGATCTTCACGGTCGGCATCGGAAGCGCGGCCGGGACGACGCTCGAGGTGGAGGGCTTCAAGGTCCACAGCCAGCTGGACGAGTCGATGCTCCGCCAGATCTCCGACGCCACCGGCGGCGACTACTACGCCGCCGACAATGCGGACGCCCTGAAGTCGATCTACGACACCATCGACACGCACCTCGTGATCCGGCCGGAGGCGATGGAGGTCACCTCGCTCTTCGCCGGCGCCGGCGTCCTGTTCTTGCTCGTCGGCGGCGTGGCATCGCTCGCGTGGCTCGGGCGGCTGCCGTGACCGGGCCGCGGGCGCGTGTGCACGAGGCGGGTCCCAGATGAGCCTCCTCTCGCCCGGCTTCCTCTTGCTCCTGGTGCTGCTGCCCCTGCTCGTGGTTACGCGTGTCGTCCTCCTGCGACGCCGTCGTTCGGCCATGCGCTACTCCAGCCTGTCGCTGATCCACGAAGCCCTGCCCAGGTCATCCCGCATCCGTCGTCATCTGCCGTTCGCCCTGTTCGCGCTCGCCCTGGCGAGCCTCGTCGTCGCGATGGCGCGGCCCGTCGACATCGTCAGTGTCCCCGCCGGCGAGACGACGGTGATCTTCGCGATGGATGTCTCGCGGAGCATGTGCGCCACGGACATCCCGCCGAATCGCCTGGAGGCGGCCGAGGCCGCGGCGGCGTCGTTCATCGAACGCCAGGGATCGACGACCCAGATCGGCATCGTCGCTTTCGCCGGCTTCGCCGAGATCGTCCAGGCACCGACGAACGACCAGGAGGTCCTGCTCGATGTCGTCCAGAGCCTGACGACCGGTCGTCGGACCGCGATCGGCAGCGCGATCCTCAAGTCGCTCGATGCGATCGCGGAGATCGACAAGAGCGTCGCCCCGAGCGACACCGGCAACGCGCCTGCCGGCGCGGCTCCGGCGCCGGTTCCTGCCGGCGCGTACGCGCCGGCCATCATCGTCCTGCTGACCGATGGTGCGAACAACACCGGGCCCCTGCCGGTCGATGCCGCCCAGCAGGCAACCGCCCGGGGCGTGCGCGTCTACACGATCGGGTTCGGGACTGCCGATCCCGGTGACAGCGTCCCGTGCGGGCAACAATTGATCGGCCGCGAGCCCGGCGACAGCGGTGGCTTTGGCGGCGGTGGACTCGGTGGCTTTGGCGGCGGTGGCGGGGGCGGAGGCGGCGGGTTCCGCCGGGCGATCGACGAGCCGACGCTGCGGGCGATCGCGGACGCAACCGGCGGCACCTATTACCCGGCCCAGAGTGCCGACGAGCTCAACAAGGTCCTTCAGAACCTCCCGACGAACCTGATCACAAAGCACGAGGTCCTGGAGATCAGCGTTGCTTTCGCGGCGCTTGGGGCGCTCTTCGTCGCGCTGGCGATCCTGCTAGGCCAGGCCTGGCGCCCTTTGCCGTAGTCGATCGTGGCGGGCTGGCTTCGGCGGCTCAGCCGATCAGCAGCTTCACCGCGACGACGCTACCGACGACGATGATCGCGGATCGCAGGGCGAACGGGGACAACCGCCGGCCGACGACTGCGCCGAGCTGACCACCGATCGTCGAACCGATCGCGATGAGGATTGCCGGCGGCCAGGCGACCGGTGCGAACACGATGAACAGGATCGCCGCGACACCGTTGGTCACGGCGGCGATGAGGTTCTTGAGCCCGTTCAGCCGCTGGAGATCGTCGACGACGAGGATGGCCAGCACCGCCATGAGGATGACCCCCTGGGCCGCTCCAAAGTAGCCGCCGTAGATGGCGGTGAGGAAGACCGCGGCGACGAGCAGCGGCGCGCCGTGCCGCTCGCGGTCGGCCGTGCCGGCCCCCGCACGGCGCGTCGCGATGGCCCGGGTCAATCGCGGCTGCAGCGCGACCAGGACGCAGGCCACGATGATGAGGATCGGGACGATCCGGGCGAATGCGGTCGCCGGCAGGACGATCAGCAGCGATCCTCCGGTCAGCCCGCCCAGCAACGCGGCGACCAGCAGCGGGGTCGCGCGCCCGCGCTGGCCGGCGAGCTCCCGGCGGTAGCCGATCGCGCCGCTGATCGACCCGAATACGAGCCCGACGGTGTTGGAGACGTTGGCGACGAGGGGTGAATAGCCGAAGAAGAGCAGTGTCGGGAAGGTGATCAGTGAGCCTGAGCCGACGATCGCATTGACCGTTCCGGCCGCGATACCGGCGGCCAGGATCGCGATGGCCTCGAGGAGATTCACCGGCTCGATGGTAGCCGGGCGCATGCCGTCTTCGGGCGAATTTGTCGAATGCTTCCGTGGGTAGCGTTATTCACGGGTCGATGCGTCAGGCCAACGAGATTCTTGTCAGATGCGGTCAACACGCGGCATTTGGCAAGGATTCGGCCGTGAATCGGGCCCAGAAGGGCGTCCAATCCGCCCGGGCGAGCCCGAAGTCGACTTAGTGCTACCAGGCGAAGCATTTGGCAAGGAGGTTGCCTGTGCGGGGATTGAACCGATAGAACATCTGTTCTATCATTGGGCGATGGCGGCGCTCTCCCCGGATGTGTCGGCTGCTCTGGCGTCCCTCCAGGCACGCTGGGGCGCGGCAGCTCCGCGGATCGCCGGAGAGGGATCCTCGACCAGTCCACGGGTCATCGGAGCCCTGGCGACGGTGCCGCTGCCCGATGAGGCGGAGCCGGACGAGACACTCCCTGATGCGCGGCCGCTCCACCACGAAACGCCGCTTCCCGGCGGTCATGGCGTGGAGCGGATCGTCCGGACCGGCTTTCCGGTACTCGACGCGATTCTCGGGCCGGGCGGCCTGCCGCGCAGCGCGAGCGTCGCATTCCGTGGTGATGCCAGCTCCGGCAAGACGACCCTCGCTCTCCGGTTGGCGGCGGAGGCCCAGGTCGACGGGGCGATCGTCGCCTGGCTCGATCTGGCCCGCGCCCTCGATCCCGTCGAGGCTGCCGCCCGCGGCGTCCGGCTCGACTGGCTCGTCGTCCTGACCCCGGAGACGATCGACGAGGGCCTGTCGATCGCCGCCACGCTGCTTGCCGGTCGGTCGGTCGACCTCCTCGTCATCGACCTCCCGCTGCGTCCGGACCCGGGCACGACCGCCGCCCGTGTCGCCGATCGGCTGCGCCGCCTCGCGGCCCTCGCCCGCCGCTCGGAGACGCTTCTCGTGGCCCTCGAGCCACCGGGTCTGACTGCCGGTCTGGCGACCGCCGTGGCCGAGGCGACCAGCGTTCGTCTCGAGCTCGCCAGGCGATCGTGGATCAGGCTCGGGCGCGACGTCGTCGGCCAGCGAACGGAGGTGACCGTCGCCCGCAACCGCTACGGCCCGCCGGGAGGGCGGGCGGAGCTCCGGATCCTCTACGCGGAGGGAGGGGAGCGCGACCGCTGTCTCGCTCGTGACGACCTCCTCTGCGACGACCTCCTCCCGATCGCCGCCCCCACCGGCACCATCCAGCGGATACCCACCGATGCGACTCCTCCACCTCTACTGGCCTCACCTTCCCCTCCGGCTCGCCCGGGCGCGCCACTCCGACTCCTTCCCGACGGACCGGCCGGTCGTCCTCGGCGGTCAGCCCTGGACGGACGGGACGGTTCTCGACGCGGACCCGGCCGCTCGGGCGCTCGGCGTCCGACGGGGGATCCCGCTCGGGAGCGCCCATCGGCTCGCGCCTGAGGCGGCCTTTCTCGACCCCGAACTGGAGGCCGACACGGCGGCGGTCGAGACCGCCTTCGAGAGGCTCGCTCGATTCAGCCCCGGGCTCGCCGGGTCGACTGACCCGACCGATCCCGCATTCGGGCTGCTCGAGATCCAGGTCGACGGCCTCGAGCGGTTGTGGGGCACCGAGCCAGAGCTTGTCGGGCGGCTCGTCGCCGCGCTCCACCCGATCCTCCCAGGATCGCCGCGGCCAGGCATCGCCGGCACCCGGTTCGCGGCGACGATCGCGGCCGCCCACACCACTCCGCCGGAGCCGCGGATCGTCCGGCCAGGCGGCGAGGCCGCCTTCCTTGCCCCGTTGCCGGCCGAGCTTCTCTCGTCGGAAGCCGACGTTCGGTCCCGGCTCCGGCGTTTCGGGCTGCGCCAGATCGGGGCGGTCGCCGATCTGCCGCGCTCGGCGCTCGTCGCCCGATTCGGGGCGGAAGGGGAGCGGATCCACGCCAGGGCTCGAGGTGAGGAGATCACGGCGTTCCGCCCCCGCCGCGCCCCGGAGCGACTGGTCCTCGGCCTGCCGATCGAGCCATCGGTCGACGAGCTCGACGCGCTCCGCTTCGTCCTCCACCGGCTCGCCGCGACTCTCGCCGACCAGCTCGAGGCGCGGGGAACGGCGGCGGCCCGGGCGCACCTCCGACTGACCCTCGACCTGTCCTTCGCCCGCGCCGGCACGCCCGCCGAGCTCGATGTCGAGCAGCGTTTCCCCGAGCCGACGGCCGAAGCAGAGGCGATCGAGCGACTCCTCTTCGCCCGGCTCGAACGAACACCGCCCCCGGCCCCCGTTGGCCGGATCGAGCTCGAGCTCGCCGGCGTCGAGCCGGCGGTCGGTCACCAGTTGCCGTTGTTCGTTCCGCAGGCCGCGCGGAACGCCCGACTTGGCTGGCAGCTCGCCCGGCTTGCCCTGACGTTCGGCGAGGATCGGGTCAGGCGGGTCGCGCTGGCCGACCCCGACGCGCCGCTTGCCGAGGAACGCTGGACGTGGCGGTCATGACCCGGCTCCTTCGCGAGCATCCGCGGATCGAGGTCGAGATCGACGCCGCCGGCCAGCTCGTGGCGATTGTCTGGAGCGGTCGGCGGGAGACGGTCGAGGTCTGTAACCGCTGGCGAGTCGCCGAGACCTGGTGGCGCGACCCGATCGAGCGCGAGTACTTCAAGGTCGTCGGCAACCGCTGGCTGGCGCTCGTCTATCTCGACCAGGTGGACGAAACCTGGCACCTCGAACGCCTCTACGACTAGGTCAACCTACCTGTTGCCCGCGGCCGACGTAGGCCGCGAGGTGCTCGCCGGT
>DATHGS010000334.1:0-2838 GCA_035490155.1 Candidatus Methylomirabilota bacterium
CGGTGTCAACGCGCGCGTCCTCCAGCATGCCGCGGAGAAACGGGCGATCGGGCTCGAGGCGGTCAAGCACATCGGCGACGTCCGGGTGATGTTCGTCGGTATTGGCACGACGATCGAGCAGTTCGCCCGGCTGCTGCCGCCCCGTGACGACTTGACCGTCATCACCCCGTCGCTGGCGGTCGCCAGCCTCCTCGGCACTCGCAGGATCCGGGTCATCGTCGCCGGCGGGATGGTTCGCCAGGACGAGCTGACCTGTGTCGGTGCGAGCGCAGTCGAAGCCGTGCGCCGCTACAACACCGATGTGGCGGTGATCGGCGCCGGCGGGGTCTCGGCTCGACGAGGCATCACGGAGCTCGACGACCGCGAAGCCGAGGTGATCCGGGCTGCGCTCAACGAGACCGAACGGATCGTCGTCCTCGCCGACGGGTCGAAGGTCGGCTCGGTCGGGATGTGCACCGTCGCCCCGATCGAGCAGGTGGCCACCCTGGTCACGGACGGCGAGGCCGACGCCGCCGAGATCCGGCGTATCGAGAAGGCGGGGGTCGCGGTGATCCGGGCCGGCGCGGCCGGGGGTGTGCGCGAGTCACGCGTCTCTGCGCCCGCCGGCGTCCCTGCCTGAGACCGCCGGCGTGGGCCTCCGTCTCCGGGACTTGTTCGGCGTCGACAAGCCGATCATCGCGATGCTCCACCTGCCGGGTCTGCCCGGCCGGCCACGGCACGACCGCATAGCCGGGATCGACCGGCTCGTGGACTCCGTCGCCCTCGACATCGCCACTCTCGAAGCGGCTGGTGTCGACGGCTTTCTCTTCTGCAACGAGGCGGATCTGCCGTATCAGCTGCGGGTCGGCCCTGAGATCCCGGCAACGATGGCCGCGGTGATCGGCCGGGTCCGTTCCGAGATCCATCGGCCGTTCGGTGTCGACCTTGTCTGGGATCCCGAGGCGAGCCTGGCCGTCGCGCGAGCCACGGGCGCGGTCTTCGTCCGTGAGGCATTCACCGGTGTCTCCGAGAGTGACCTCGGTCTGATGCGACCCGACTTCGGGTCGATCTGCGGGTATCGCGCCGCGATCGGCGCCGAGTCGGTGATGTTGTTCGGCAACATCACCCCGGAGTTCGGGAGCAGCCTGGGCCGGCGAACGATCGCCGAGCGGGCGAGGAGCGCCGTGTTCCTCGGCCTCGACGCCGTCCTCATCAGCGGCCAGATCACGGGCACGCCACTGGATCTGGACGAGCTCAGGGCGGCGAAGGCGGCCATTCCCGAGACGCCAGTCCTGGCGAACACCGGCGTTCGGGCCGAGACGGTCGGCGAGATTCTGTCCATCGCCGACGGCGCGCTCGTCGGTACGACCCTGAAGGTCGGCGCCGACACGTGGAACCCGGTGGACCCGGATCGGGCGGCCCGATTCATGGATGCGGCCAGCCGGGCCCGCCAGAGCGTCGGGGTGGCGTGAGGTGGCCAGGACGAAGCTCTATTTCGTCAGCGATCTCCACGGATCGAGCAAATGCTTCCGCAAGTTCATCAATGCCGGGCCGATCTACAAGGCGGACGTCCTCATCCTGGGCGGAGATGTCGCCGGCAAGGCCATCCAGTCGATCGTCCACCAGCCCGGCGGCCGATGGGCCTGCACGTTCATCGGGACGAGCTACGACGTCGAGGACGGACCGGAGCTGGTTGCGCTCGAGAAGCTCATCGAGGATCACGGCTACTACCCGTATCGCGCCGAGCCGGGAGAGCTCGAGGCTCGCGAGGCCAACGGGACACTGGACGAGCTCTTCCTCGACCTGATGCGCGAGCGTCTCGCGGGCTGGCTCGCTCTCGCCGACGAGCGCCTTCGGCCCGACGGGCGACCGCTCTATTTCATGCTGGGGAACGACGATCCGGTGGTCCTCGGCGAGCTTCTCGATGCGGCCCCGTGGGGCGTCCACGCGGAGGGCAAGACGGTCTGGCTCGACGATCAGCACGAGATGATCAGCTGGGGGTATTCCAACATCACCCCGTGGCACAGCCATCGCGAGCAGACCGAGGACGAGCTCGCCGCAGCATTCCGCCGCCTCGCGACGGGTCTCAGCCGGCCGGAGCTAAGCGTGTTCAACGTGCACGTTCCGCCATTCGGGACACAGCTCGATGAGGCGCCGAAGCTCGACGCGAACCTGCGGGTGCAGGCGGTCCTCGGCCAGGTCCAGTTCGCCGCCGTCGGCAGCAGCGCCGTCCGCGAGTTCGAGCTGGAACGCCAGCCCTTGCTCGGCCTTCACGGCCACATCCACGAATCGTCCGGCATCCGCCGGCTCGGCCGGACGATGGTCATCAATCCCGGCAGCGACTACTCGACCGGCTCGCTTCTGGGGGCGCTCGTGACGCTCGACGGCGACAAGGTCAGTGGCCATCAGCTGGTCCGGGGATAGCAAGCACATGCCTACAGCGAGTCGCCGATCCGCTGATCGGGGAGGGGATGTCCTCGTCGCCGTCGACGTCGGGACGTCCGGCGCGAGGGCCGCAGCCTTCGATCTCGACGGCCGTCCCATTGCCGACGCGCGTCGCTCCTATCCGACATCGCTGCCGCGCGATGGCTGGGCGGAGCAGGACGCCAACCACTGGCGGCGAGCGGCGCTTGGCGCGCTCGGCCAGCTGATCCGCGAGTTGGGCTCGCGGCGACCGATAAAGGCAATCGGCCTGACCGGCCAGTGCCCTTCGGTCGTACCGATCGATCGTCGCGGGCGCCCGCTTCGCCCCGGCATCATCTACCGCGACAACCGGGCGACCGCGGAGGCGGATGAGATGCGGCGGCAATTCGGTGACCGATCCCTCCACGATCGGACCGGACACCTTCCGGCCGCCTT